>JAHEDB010000187.1 GCA_024641465.1 Chromatiales bacterium
GCCCTGCCCCAGGCCAGACTTTATATCCAACGACTGCGGCAGCGCTTTCCCGAGCTGCCTGTCGCCATCGTGACACACGGGCGGGAACAATTTGCCCTGCAACGAACCAAGCAGGGCGAGGCGACCAAGGTGCACTCCCTCACGCAGTCGCTGCGCAAGGATAAGGTACAACTCCACGTCTGCGGCACTTATGCCGAGCGGAAGGGTTTATCAAAAGAAGATTTTCCGGACTATGTGGATGTCGCCGCGGCCGGCCCGGCCCAGGTCAACGATTACCTGGCACTCGGTTACAAACTGCTGAGGATTAAACGGCGCACGCCTGAATAAACGGTTACTGACACTTGCCCACTCGCTTGCCCTGATATTGTAATTTCATTTTCATGGTCGCCATACCCTTGCCACCAGCCTGAAACTGGGCGTTACCGGTCATGGTGTCACCGCTATAAATCACCGTCCCGTTACCGCTCATGGTATGTTTGTCCTTTGCACAACTGACCGTCCAGTTGATGGTATCGTCCTTACGGGTCACCTTGGCCTTGTCACAGCCTTCACTGTCGGCATTATTGCCCGGCGTCAGATCCGTGCTGGTAATACATTTCTGAAAGGTTTCTTCCGGGTTATCCACCGGCGTACCATCCAGTTGTACCTTGACGGTGATCTCCCACAGGCCGTAATTGATCCGCGCCTCGGCGGCACCAAGCGGCAAGGCAACACTCAGTACGACACAACCCAGACCGAGCCATGCACGCAATAATTTACTGTTAGAATTTCGACCCATATCTCCCGTCCTCATGATCAGTCACGCCAGCCAACTCGCGAAAAGCGAGTATAGCAAGAAAAACACCAAAAAATTCCGCTTACTACGCCTTCAACTGTCGCCGTCGAAAAACCGCCGCGATAGAGATCAGGATAATACCCGGATCGGCATGCCTCCACGCACTGTCGATATAAATCGTCGCTAAATCCGTTTTTTGCCAACCGGTTAACACCCGCCCGCATCAATATTGCTCAACCACAAAGTGGACGATCTGGAACAGTAAAAATCCGCTACTGCTAAAAAATCCCAGCACCGGTATCCACAGCGGCACAACAAAGGTCACGCCGCGACTGCCATCGCGCCATTTGATACGCCATAGGGCAAGATTGATCAGGGAAAAGATCGTCAGGGTGATCAGACTGGTCAGCTTGGCCAGGCTCAGCAGGGGCAGCACCAGGGCAAACAGCAGGATCAGGCCACCGACCAGCAGGCTCGCGACAAGCGGTGTTCGCGTTACCGGGTGAACCCAGGCCAGTTGTACCGGCAACCATCCCTGCCGACCCATGCCATACAGGACCCGCGAGGCCATGATGACCTGGATCAGAGCCCCATTCAGCACCGACGCCAGACTGATGAAGGTAATCAGGGTCGGTTGTCGGCCGGTGAGTTGTTGATACAACATCGCCAGGGGTGCATCGCTGTTCGCCAGTTGTTGTGGTGTACTCACCAGCAGGCTGACCATGGCGATTAATATATAGAGGGTCGTGGTCACCACCAGGGCAATGATAATCGCCCGCGGCAGATTGCGTTGCGGATCATTCACCTCCTCCGCGACATTGACGATATCCTCGAAACCGATAAAGGCATAAAAGGCGACAAAGGCGCCGAGTAAAATGCCCAGCCACGCCGTGCCATCCAGCCCGGGCAGCAACTCACCACCCCGCACCGGCAGTTGCCCAAAGCCCTGCCGCGCCACCCACAGGATGAGCAACAAGCCGCCAATCTCGGCCAGGGTCATGAGGGCGGCCAGCCACACCGATTCGGCAATGCCCCAGATGGCGATGGTCACCAGCACGACGATAACGCCGATGATCACCATTGTCTCCGGCCAGGCCACAAACACCTGCAGGTAACCGAGGAAACCGTGCACCAGGGTCGCGGTGGAGACGGTGCCCATCAAGACGATCAACAAGCCCGCCACCGTCGACAGGTATCGCCGCCCAAAACCCTGTTGAACATAGATCGCCTCACCGGCACTGTTCGGGTAACGCACCGACAGCTCGGCATAGGAGAAGGCCGAAAACCCGGCCAGGATGGCGGCGACGATAAACGAGGCCAGGGCATACATACCGGCATAACCGGCAACCTTGCCCACCAGCACATAGATACCGGCACCGAGAATGGTGCCGATGCCATAAAAGCTCAACAGGGGGAGCGACAAGGTGCGCTTGAGTTCGGGACGTGGTTGCATGTTGCCTCAGCCTGCTGCCCCGTCGGCAGCAGGTGTAACTACTTACTTAATCCAGATCGTCTTGGCGTTTACAAACTCCGTGATGCCGTGGTGGGATAGCTCCCGCCCGTAACCGGAATTTTTGGTGCCGCCAAACGGCAGGCGCGGATCACTCTTCACTATGCCGTTGACGAAGGTGGCGCCAGACTGGATCTGGCGGGCAATCCGTTCGCCCCGCTGACTGTCACGGGTCCAGACACTGCCGCCAAGACCAAACGGCGAGTCATTGGCAATACGCAGCGCGTCCTGCTCGTCCCTGGCGCGAATGACGATCGCCACCGGGCCGAACAACTCCTCGTGATAGGCGCGCATGCCGGGTTCGAGCCGATCGATGATCGAGGCCCGGTAAAAGGCCCCGTCACCGGCCACTGGTTCGCAGCCGGTGACCGCCACCGCGCCAGCGGCGAGGCTGTCGACCACCTGCTGATGTAATTCATCACGCAGATCGGTGCGCGCCATCGGCGCCAGGCTGGTGCCGGCATCACTCGGATCGCCCGTCCGCAGCGCCTCGACCGCGGCCTTGAAGCGGGCGACAAAATCTTCGGCAATGGCATCGACCACGATAAAACGCTTGGCGGCGATACAGCTTTGCCCGGCATTCAAAAACCGTGAGGTGACGGCGCCACACACGGTCGCATCGAGGTCGGCATCCTCCAGCACGATGAAGGCGTCGGAACCGCCCAGTTCCAGCAGTGATTTTTTCAGACAGGCCCCGGCGGTGGCCGCGACCTGGCGTCCGGCCGGTTCACTGCCGGTGAGGGTCACGGCATGGACACGCGGGTCCTCGATGATCTTTTGCACCTGCGAGGCCTTGACCATCAGGCTACGAAACACCCCGGCGGGAAAACCGGCCCGATGGAATACGTCCTCGATGGCGAGGGCGCACTGCGGCACATTCGAGGCATGTTTTAATACCCCGGTATTGCCCGCGATCAGGGCCGGGGCGGCAAAACGGAACACCTGCCAGAAGGGAAAATTCCACGGCATCACCGCCAGCACCGTCCCCAGCGGCAGATAGGCGACATAACTCTTGCCCGCATCGGAGACGATGGCCTCATCAGTGAGAAAGGCGGGGCCATGTTCCGCATAGTAATCACACACCAGGGCGCATTTCTCGACCTCGGCGCGGGACTCGCCGATCAGCTTGCCCATCTCACGGGTGATGGTCTCGGCATAAGCCTGAAGATTGTCCCGCAACACCTGCCCGGCCTGGCGCATCAGGGCACACCGCTCGGCCATGGGGGTCGCGGCCCAGATCGGGGTGATGGCAGCCACTTCGGTCAGGGCGGCATCCACCTGTGTCGCTGTCCAGGCCGGAATCTCGGCTATAACCTTCCCGGTAAAGGGATTAATCGCGGCAAAGCTCATTGTCTTTTGTCACCCATTAGTTATGAAAATCCATTATTTTAATCCGCATAGCCCCCACAAACTGGAACGATGTCTACCTGACAGCTAGACTTTCAGCTTCGACGGATAATATTCAGCAAAGTTTGGACGTATCCGATAAGAATAAACAAGTATAAATTTATTTACGCTGCTTAAACTCAATGAAACGATACAACATCTGCATCCTTGGCGGAACCGGCTTTGTCGGCAAACATCTGGTCAGTCGACTGGCCGGTGAGGGTCATCAAATCCGCGTGCTGACCCGCCACCGGGAGCGGCACCGTGATTTGCTGGTGCTGCCCACCGTCGAGTTGGTGCAGGGTGATATCCACAATGAAAGTTTCCTGAAGCAATATTTCGCCGGCCAGCAGGTCATCATCAATCTGGTGGGCATCCTTAACGAAACCTCTCACAACGGCAAGGGATTCCAACGGGCCCATGTCCAGCTGGTGCAGAAGATCATCCAGGCCTGTGAAAAAAATCACGTCCGCCGCGTGTTGCACATGAGCGCCCTCAACGCCACGGGTAAAAAGAAGCTCAGCCATTACCTGCTCAGCAAGGGACAGGCCGAGGACCTGCTGCATATCATCGATACCCTGCAGGCCACCAGCCTGCGACCCTCGGTGATCTTCGGCGCCGGCGACAGCTTTTTTAATCGCTTTTACAGACTGCTGCGTTTCACCCCGTTCGTCCTGCCCCTGGCCTGTCCCCATGCCCGCTTCGCCCCGATCTATGTCGGCGATGTGGTCGAGGCCTTCGTGCACTGCCTGCACGACCCCCGCACCATCGGCCAGCGCTATGACCTGTGTGGCCCCAAGGTCTACACCCTGAAACAACTGGTGCAATATGTGGCAAGTTTTCTGCACCACCAGCCCGCCGTTCTCGGGCTGTCCTACAGCCTGTCAAAATTACAGGCCTATATAATGGAATATATGCCGGGCAAACCCTTTTCCTGTGATAACTTCCAGTCCCTGCAAGCCGACAGCGTGTGCAAGGACCCCTTCCCGGCGATTTTTGACCTCCAGCCCCGCAGTATCGAGGCCATCGTGCCGAATTATCTGACCCGACAGGGGCAACGCGAGAATCTGACGACCTATCGCAGTCGCGCCCAGCTCTACACCCGCCAGCGCCAATAGCCAAGCCTGTTTTGTTCGGGCTATCATGCGCCCATGAAATGTTATCTCGTGGGTGGTTGCGTACGCGACAAAATGCTCGGTCTGCCGGTCAAGGACCGGGACTGGGTGGTGGTCGGCGCCGACGTCAATGCCATGCGCCAACAGGGCTATCGCCAGGTGGGTAAAGACTTCCCGGTATTTTTGCACCCCGAGACCCAGGAAGAATATGCCCTGGCCCGCACCGAACGCAAAACCGCCCCCGGCTATACCGGCTTCGAGTTTCACGCCGCGCCTGACGTCACTCTGGAAGAGGATCTACAACGCCGCGACCTGACCATCAACGCCATCGCCGAGACGTTAGATGGCGAGATCATCGATCCTTACCATGGACAGCACGACCTCGAACTGCGCCTGCTGCGTCACATCTCCCCCGCCTTTGCCGAAGACCCGGTGCGCATCCTGCGCGTGGCGCGCTTCGCCGCCCGCTTTGCCGGGCTGGGATTTCGGGTCGCCGAGGAAACCAACACACTGATGCGCAACATGGTGGACAGCGGCGAGGTCGATGCCCTGGTGCCGGAGCGGGTCTGGCAGGAAACCG
>JAHEDB010000188.1 GCA_024641465.1 Chromatiales bacterium
GCGAGGCCGCCTGCGGCGCCAGCGGCGTGCCGCCACACAGCGTCAGTAATTTAATGTTCTGGGTAAAACGGGCCAGACGGCGGATCTCCTTGCCGACCTGTTCCGCCAGTTCCCGCGTCGGGCACAACACCAGGGCCTGGACGGTAAATTTGTCGGCCTGGATCCGGCTTAACAAGCCGACACCGAAGGCGACAGTCTTGCCGCTACCGGTCTTGGCCTGGGCAATCACATCCTTAGCGTCGAGGATCGGCGGCAGACTTTGCACCTGGATCGGTGTCATCTCGTGATAGCCCAATGACTCCAGGCAATCCAGCATGGGCTGCGTCAGGGGCAGGGATGAAAATTTCGACTGTGACAAATTCGTGCGCTCGTTATGCTCGGAAAAAAAAAGGGTGGCAACCTCGGTCGCCACCCTGTTTTAGTTTGCGGCTAAGGCCGGCTTACTTCTTGGCTTCGCGTTCCTTGGTTTCCTTGATCACGTCTTCAGACACGTTCTTCGGACAAGGCATGTAATGCTTGAATTCCATCGAGAACTGACCGCGACCGGAGGTCATGGTGCGCAGGTCGCCGATGTAGCCAAACATTTCCGACAGCGGACACTCGGCCTTGATGCGGACACCGGTAGGACCGGGTTCCTGACCGGAGATCATGCCACGGCGACGGTTAAGGTCGCCGATCACGTCACCGACATGGGCTTCCGGGGTGAATACATCCACCTTCATGATCGGTTCCATCAACTGCGGAGCCGCCTTCGGCATGGTCTGACGATAGGCCGCCTTGGCGGCGATTTCATAGGCGATGGCCGAGGAGTCCACGGCGTGGTAGGAACCGTCGGTCAGGGTCACCTTGAAGTCCAGACAGGGGAAACCCGCCAGTACGCCGCGGTCCTGACTGAGGCGGAAACCCTTTTCCACCGCCGGCCAGAATTCGCGCGGTACGTTACCGCCGGTAACGGCGGACACGAACTGGAAGCCGCTACCGGGTTCACCGGGCTCGATGCTGTAGTCGATCTTGGCGTACTGACCGGAACCACCCGACTGTTTCTTGTGGGTGTAGCTGTCTTCGACGCGCTTGGTGATGGTTTCACGGTAGGCCACCTGTGGCTTACCGACGATAACTTCCACACCGTGGGTACGCTTGAGGATATCCACCTTGATGTCCAGATGCAGTTCACCCATGCCCTTGAGGATGGTTTCACCACTGTCTTCATCAGTTTCGACGCGGAACGAGGGATCTTCCTGAACCATCTTACCAATAGCGATACCGAGTTTTTCCGCCGCCGCCTTGTCCTTGGGGGCCACCGCGATCGAGATGACGGGGTCTGGGAACACCATCGGCTCGAGAGTAGCCGGCTTGTTCGGATCGCACAGGGTATGACCGGTCTGCACGTTCTTCATGCCGATCAGGGCGACGATGTCACCCGCCTGGGCGCCATCCAGTTCGATACGTTCATCGGCGTGCATTTCCACGATACGGCCGATGCGCTCGGTCTTGCCGGTAAAGGTGTTGAGTACGGTATCACCCTTCTTGATCCTGCCGGAGTAGATACGGGTAAAGGTCAGGGCGCCGAAACGGTCGTCCATGATCTTGAACGCCAGGGCGCGGAACGGCCGGTCCGGGTCAACGATCGCGGATTGACCGGTTGGGTTACCTTCCAGATCCACTTCGGGCTGGGGCACGACTTCGGTTGGGCTTGGCAGGTAATCCACCACCGCATCCAGCACGTTTTGCACACCCTTGTTCTTGAAGGCGGAACCACAGAAGGTCGGGAAGAAATTCAGGGCGATGGTGCCCTTGCGGATACAACGCTTGATGTCTTCCAGCGCCGGTTCCTTTCCGTCCAGGTATTGCTCCATCATCGCATCGTCCTGTTCGACGGCGGTTTCGATGAGTTTTTCACGCCACTCTTCGATCTTGTCGGCCATATCGGCTGGTGGATCGACGATCTCGTAATTCATGGGGTCACCGGAGTTGTCCCATATCCAGGCCTTGCGGGTCAGCAGATCCACTACGCCCTTAAACTCTTCTTCGATACCGATAGGCAGGACCATGACCAGCGGGTGGGCGGCCAGCACTTTCTTGACCTGCTTGACGACGCTGTAGAAGTCGGCGCCGATGCGGTCCAGCTTGTTGACGAAGATCACGCGGGCGACTTCGGATTCGTTGGCATAACGCCAGTTGGTTTCGGACTGGGGTTCAACACCGCCAGAGCCGCAGAACACGCCGATACCGCCATCCAGCACCTTCAGGGAACGGTACACTTCGATAGTGAAGTCAACGTGGCCGGGGGTGTCGATGATGTTGAAACGGTGTCCTTTCCACTGACAGGAGGTCGCGGCGGACTGGATGGTGATACCGCGCTCACGTTCCTGGTCCATAAAGTCGGTAGTAGTGGCGCCATCGTGCACCTCGCCGATCTTATGGATCTTGCCGGTCAGCTTCAAAATACGTTCCGTGGTCGTGGTCTTGCCGGCATCCACGTGGGCGAAAATACCTATGTTTCTGTACAGTGATAAATCAGTCATATTCCTATTACTCTTAGCAATTTAATAAAATTCGGGTTCATCAAATCGGCGAATGCCCGGCAGACCACGGAAAA
The DNA here is from genome assembly GCA_024641465.1 of Chromatiales bacterium. Lineage (GTDB taxonomy): Bacteria > Pseudomonadota > Gammaproteobacteria > UBA6429 > Thiohalophilaceae > JAHEDB01. Next base: position 2,600 of record JAHEDB010000188.1, read on the forward strand.
TTGAGTCCTCTGACCCGCTTTCATTGGAAAAATAGCGGCGCATTATATCCCAAACCATCTGAAATGTGCATGAAAATGCAGCGCCCGGAGTCGATAAGTTGTTGAAATAGCTTCCGGACCGAGCCGTTTTGGCCGTCTTTCGGGGTCAAGACTACATTGAGGCGCGATCTACCTATATAAAGGTGTAGAGGCAACCTTACCCGGTAGCGGTGTTATGCCGCCGGGGATTTGGTCTTTTTGCGGTTACCGACCACATTAAATATCAGGCCGGACACCGCGCTAAAGCGGCCGACCCGGAAGATCAAACGCCCCAGACTGATCGGTCTGACCGTACGCGCCTCGCGCAAACGGGGGATCAACAGCAGTGAGGTCAGCATGCGCAGGGCAAAGGACAGGATAAAGACATTGTACAGACCTGTCTGCCAGTTGATCGAAACGCCCAGCAGGCTAAAGCTCTGCGGTAAATGCATACCGAGATAGCCGCCGACCATGGCGCCGATAAAACCGCCGATACTGGCAAACACGTTGTGCACCGCCAGATAGGTCGAGCGCTTGCTGACGTGCAGCAGGTCGTAGAGAAAATTACTCGCACTCAGGCTGAAACCTGCCCATACAAATCCGCCGAAGGCCTGGGTACAGAGTAGATAATAAAAGTTATCGGAGAATAGCCACAGGAACGGCACCAGGGGAATCATCACCCCGGTGATTTGTAATACCACCCGGTTACCAAACATATCGGAGATAGCGCCCCAGCGGTTGAGTGTCAGAAACTGCATCAACACCGAGGAGGCCATGCAGGCCATCAACTGCACATAACTGAAGTGCAGGTCACGCAACAGGTAGACCGCGAAAAACGGCGAGGCGACGGCCACCGACAATTGCATCAGGGCAAAGAAGCTGGAGAAACGCACAAACTGGGAATGGCGCAGCTGCGCCCACCACTTTTTGCCGACCGGCACTTCGAGCAGGGCGACGTGCCCGCCCGGGTCATGCATCTTGAGCAGATGGTAATAAGAGATAAAGCGGGCCACAAAGGCGATGCTGAAGATCAGCAGAAACCCGCCCACGGTTGCCCCCGAGCGGTCAAATATTTGCAGGATCAGGCCACCGACCACCAGCGCCAAAAATGAGGTCAGGCTGCATACCCGGTTGCGCATGGCAAAGTACCGGCCACGGCGTTTTTCCGCCACCAGTTCGCCCATCAGGCTGGCCCATTGCGGCTCCACCAGATTACCGAGGGCGTAATACAGCACCACGCAGACGATCAGAATGGACACAGCATGGGCGGGAAACAGCAATGGCAGGCTGGCCAGCGGCAGCCAGATCAGCCCCTGCACCAGGACGCCAAACAGGATGATCTTGCGACGTTGCCCCGTCCGGCGCCCCAACCAGGCGGAAAATAATTGGGCAAAGGAGGCCAACAGGGGTGGGACCGAGGCCAGGAAACCGATTTGTGTCGTGGTGGCCTTGAGGAACAGGGCGAAGGGGGTCAGGTAGCTTTCCCCGCTGCCGGCCATGACCGAATAGGCGGCGCCGTCGCGCACCGAATGCCTGAGCGAACAGGCGATGCGGGGATCACGGGAATGACAGGGGGACACAAAACTTCCTTAATTAATTATTGAAACAGCTGGTTCAATATCGGCTGAAGGCGGCAAATCATTTAATAAATCAGTACACCACAGCGCTTGCGTTTGTGTGGTGTCCGGCCCCCTGCCCTGGCAGATAAAATGGCTTATCTCTCAACAAGATATCACTTTGACACTCAAAAAAAATCCCACCGAACAAGATCGCCGCTCAACAAACAACGACGACGGAGTCATGACCTTGCATACCGGACATAGACAGCGGGGCATCGGCCTGGTTGCTGGGGCTAACAAATATTTATGCGGCAAATTCCGCCTTTTCCAACCGAGGAGTAAACCCACTCATAAATTGTCAGCACCCGGATTATTCATAAATATTTTTCCCGGCTCAGCTAAAGAATTGTTCAAACCGTACGCAGACAAATTTAAGGCCATCGAGTTTTGATTGCCCGCCGTGTTTCCACCCACACCCGACACAGGCTCTGAACATGAAAAACTACCTCAACTCCTTATTGCAGAATGATTTATTCCTCTTGCTGATGAACTGGGTGATTATCGATGTCGCCCTGTATGCGACCCTTATCTCTATCCTGCAGGTCCCGCCGGATGCCATCCTGGACAGTGGCCTGAAAGAGATACTGATGATTTTTGAAGGGTAGGCTTACCAAAAAGCGATTATCCCATTATGCCGATTTCCGGCATCACTGGATTATGCGATAGCAGGGCACGTATTCCTTACCCGGCAGTTTCATGCGCTGCTGTTTGATGAACGAGGCCAGCAGGGAATCCATCGGCCCCATGATTCGCGCATCGCCACGGATCTCGAAATGCCCCCGTTCTTCAATCGCACGGATCCCTTCCGCCTTGACGTTACCGGCCACCACGCCGGAGAACATGCGCCGCAGATTGGCGGCCAGCAGGTGGGTCTCCTGGTCCGGGTGCAGTTCCAGGTGCGCCATGTTTTCATGCGTTGGGGCAAAGGGTTGCTGGAAGGCATGGTCGATCTTCAGCATCCAGTTGAAATAATAAGCATCACCGGTTTCCTTGCGAAAGTCCCTCACCCGCTGGATACCCGCCTGCATCTGCCGGGCCACCTCGGCCGGGTTGTTGACGATGATCTGATAGTGTTTGCGCACCTTCTCGCCGAGGGTGGTGGTGATGAAATGATCGATTTCATTAAA
>JAHEDB010000189.1 GCA_024641465.1 Chromatiales bacterium
ACCGCCGGTGACCCTCGGCCTGAGGTCACCGTGCCGCTGATGCATGCCATGGTCAGGGCCGGGGCCGACATCCTCGAGCTGGGGGTGCCGTTTTCCGACCCCATGGCCGAGGGACCGGTCATCCAGCGGGCCATGGAACGGGCCCTGGAACACCATGTTTCCCTGCGCAATGTATTGGCCATGGTGGCCGAATTCCGCCGCCAGGATCAGGCTACCCCGGTGGTGCTGATGGGTTATCTTAATCCGGTCGAGGTGATGGGCTATGCCGCGTTTGCCAAAGCCGCGACCGAGGCCGGGGTCGATGGGGTATTGATCGTCGATCTGCCGCCGGAAGAGGCCGCGGACCTGCTGGTGGAACTGGACAAGACCGGCCTGGACATCATCTTCCTGGTTTCGCCGACCACTGATGAGCAGAGAATCCAGAAAATCGCAAAAGTTAGCAGTGGCTTTATCTATTATGTATCATTGAAGGGTGTGACCGGGGCCGGTCATCTGGATACCGATGAAGTGGCTGATCGGGTCAACAAAATAAAGGCCCATAGTAAGTTACCTGTTGGAGTGGGTTTTGGCATCAAGGATGCCGATTCGGCCGCTCGCGTGGCCCGCGTGGCGGATGCCGTGGTGGTGGGTAGCGCGCTGGTTAAAAAGGTGGAAGAAACCGCCGCTGATGCCGTTAAACTGGAACAGGCCATCACTGCCTTACTAACAGAGATTCGTGCCGGTATTGACGCAGTAGCAAACTAGAAACTGTGAAATATAACAGTGCTATATCAATAACAATACGCTAGGGTTATACATATGAACTGGTTTAGCAAATTACTCCCCTCCCGAATTCGTACCGAGACCAGCACCAAGAAATCCGTGCCGGAAGGCCTGTGGTCCAAATGCAATTCCTGTGGTGCGGTGCTGTATCGGGCCGAACTGCAACGTAATCTCGATGTCTGCCCCAAGTGCAGTCATCACCTGCGTATCGATGCCCGCACTCGTCTGGATGTGTTTCTCGATGAACATGGCCGTATTGAAATTGGCTCCGAGATCAAACCGGTCGATGCCCTCAAATTCAAGGACCTGAAAAAATACAAAGACCGTCTGTTACAGGCACAGAAGGCCACCAATGAAAGCGACGCCCTGATCGTGATGCAGGGCAAGGTGAAGAATATTCCGCTGGTGGCGGCTGCATTCGAGTTCAAGTTTATGGGCGGTTCCATGGGCTCGGTGGTCGGCGAGCGTTTCGTGCGCGGCGTCAATGCCGCGCTGGAACATAATATTCCGCTGGTGTGTTTTTCAGCCAGTGGCGGCGCGCGCATGCAGGAGGCGCTGTTTTCCCTGATGCAAATGGCCAAGACCAGCGCCGCCCTGACCCGCATGCAAAAACGTGGACTACCGTTTATCTCCGTCATGACCGACCCCACCATGGGCGGTGTATCGGCCTCGTTCGCGATGCTGGGTGATGTCAATATCGGTGAGCCCAATGCCCTGATCGGTTTCGCCGGTCCTCGCGTTATCGAGCAGACCGTGCGCGAGACCCTGCCTGAAGGTTTCCAACGCAGTGAATTCCTGCTTGAACACGGCGCTATCGATATGGTGGTGGATCGCCGTGATATGCGCGATCGCATTGCCAACATCCTTTCCATCTTGACCCGCCGTTCGGTGGCCTGATCCGGTCCGTATTGCGACTGAATCCTTAATCCAGCACAGGCATCAGCTCGATCCGATGCGATATCAAACCCTTGATCAGTGGTTGCGGTGGCAGGAGACGCTCCATCCCCGGCTTATCGACCTGGGGCTGGATCGTGTCAGGCAGGTCATGCAAGGCCTGCACGCTGAAAACCCGCCATTTACGGTGATTACCGTCGGCGGGACCAACGGCAAGGGCTCCAGCGTGGCCCTGCTGGAATCGGTGTTCCTGTCGGCCGGTTATCAGGTCGGCGCCTATACCTCTCCCCATTTGTTGCGCTATAACGAGCGGATTCGTCTCAATGGACATGCGGTCGATGATGCGCAGATCTGTCAGGCCTTTCAGCGCATCGACGAGGCGAGAGGGGATATCTCGCTGACCTATTTTGAGTTTGGCACCCTCGCGGCTTTAGACATTTTTTATTGCACACCACTGGACGTGGTGGTGCTGGAGGTCGGCCTGGGCGGCCGTCTGGATGCGGTCAATATCATCGACAGCGATGTGGCCCTGATCACCGCCATCGATCTGGATCACACCGACTGGTTGGGACCGGATCGAGAAAGCATTGCCAGGGAGAAGGCCGGCATTATGCGCAGTGCCAGACCAGTGATTTGCAGTGACGCGGAAATCCCCGCGGCGATCTATGGCGAAGCCGAGCGGCTGAGCAGTGAACTGTACTGTCTGGGGCGTGACTTCAGCTATGAAGTCAGACCCGAGTACTGGGTCTGGACGGACAGCCATGATGGACAACACAATCTGCCGTTTCCCGCCCTGAGCGGTGAACACCAGTTACGCAATGCCGCAGGTGTGATGATGGTGCTGCAATGCCTGGCGGAAAAATTACCTGTCCCTTATCAGGCCGTGCAACAGGCCCTGACGGGCATGCAGGTTACCGGCCGACAGCAGATCCTGGCCGGTAAGACCGACTGGATCTTCGATGTGGCCCACAATGCGCAAAGCGCCGAGGTGCTGGCCGATCTGCTGCTGAGGCGCGGCTGTCGAGGCACAACCCATGCCATCGTCGGGATATTGAAGGACAAGGATATCGCCGCAGTCTTACGCCCCATGCAGAAGCTTGTCACTCACTGGCATTGCGTCGACCTCGCGGTGCCCCGCGGTGCCGAGGCCGGACAACTACAGGTGGTTCTGGAGGGCCTATCGGTGGCGGGTGAAATCTCCTGCTATCGGTGTGTTTCTGACGCGATGCAGCAGGTACAAGGCCTTGCCGGTGAAGGGGATCAGGTGGTGGTTTTTGGCTCGTTTTACACGGTGGCGGAAGCCTTGCAACGGGGCGTATAATGCGCGTTTTTTACAGTGATGATAAGTCGGAATCGTGGACAGTAAATTATTGAGAAGAAGGCTGACGGGCGCGGCCGTGCTGGTGGCACTGGGGGTGATTTTTATTCCCATGATCCTCAGCGGGGGGCGCGATGAAATGCCGATCTTTGGCAGCAATATCCCCGATAAGCCGCGTGCGATTGAAAAGCTTAAGTCGCTGGAATTGCCCAAGCCGGCCGACATTCCGGCCGTGAGTGATGAAGTCCGTGTCCCGGTGGATGAACGCCTGCCGGCACCGAAAGTGGATGTTGCTAAACCGGTCAAAGAGGAAGCACCCAAGGCCGGCAATAACAAGCTGCTGGACAAACTGTTGGGTAAAGATAATAAACCTGTCACTATCAACGCCTGGGTGGTCCAGGTCGGCAGTTTCAGCAATCGGGACAACGCCCTGGAACTGGAAAAGAAATTACGCCAGCACAAGTTTGCGGCCTTTGTCGAACAGGTCAAAAATAAGGATGGCAGTGTCTATCGAGTGCGCGTCGGGCCAGAGACCCAACGTGACAAGGCCGAACAACAGATGCAGGCTATTCGCAAGCAGTTGAAGATCAATGGCGTGGTGATGAGTCATCCCTGATGAGTTGTGTTCATGAACTGGATTGATATTGTCATTGTATTGCTCATTATCCTTTCGGCGGTGATCAGTTCAGTGCGCGGGTTTGCCCGCGAGGCCCTGTCGCTATTGGGCTGGGCGCTGGCCTTCTGGGTGTCTCTGACTTTTTCAGGTGGCTTGTCACTGATGTTCAGCGGTACGATCCAGGACCCGATCCTCAGGTTGATTGCCGCCTTCCTGATATTGTTTATCGCGAGTTTGATCGTCTCGACCATCGTCAATTATTTTGTTAGCCAGTTTGTACATCGTACCGGCATGACCGGTGCGGATCGCTCCATTGGTATTGTATTCGGTGTGTTGCGCGGCATCCTGATCGTCGCGGCCCTGGTATTGTTTGCCGGGCTGACGCCTTTTCCGCAAACACCGAGTTGGGAGCATTCCTTTTTCCTTTATTACTTTGAAGGCTTTGCCGTCTGGTTGCGGGACCTGATGCCCGGTGATGTGGCGGGAAGCTTCGTATTTTAAGGCAAACTTGCCCGCGGGCATCAAGAGTTTGTTGTAACCTGCCGTTATTCTCCCTGAGACCTACGGCGTGAATTTGAGGAAACACTATGTGTGGCATCATCGGTATTGCGGCAAAGAGCCCGGTCAATCAGGCCCTGTATGATGGTCTGACGGTTCTGCAACATCGGGGTCAGGATGCAGCCGGCATCATGACCTGTGATGATGATCGCATCTACCTGCGCAAGAGTAATGGCCTGGTGCGCGATGTCTTTCATACCCGTCACATGTTACGCCTGCACGGTAACATGGGTATCGGCCATGTGCGGTATCCCACCGCCGGGTGTTTTTCCTCGGCCGAGGCCCAGCCCTTCTATGTGAATTCCCCGTTTGGTATCGCCCTGGCGCACAATGGCAACCTGACCAATGCCGAGGAACTGAAACGCGATCTGTTTCGCGAGGACCGTCGGCATATCAATACCGATTCGGATTCGGAAATTCTGTTGAACGTGCTTGCCCATGAATTACAGATCGCCAGCAAGATCGATGTGACGGCGGAGCATGTATTTACCGCCGTGGCGGGTGTGCATCGGCGTTGCCGCGGTGCCTATGCCGTGGTCAGCATGATCGCCGGTCGCGGCATCGTCGGTTTTCGTGACCCCAATGGGATTCGGCCCCTGGTGATGGGTAAACGCGAAACGGCCGGTGGGACGGTGGATTATATCCTCGCCTCCGAGAGTGTCGCTATCGATGTACTGGGCTATGAGTTCATGCGTGATGTCGCCCCGGGTGAAGCCGTGTTTATCGATGCCGACGGCAATCTGTTTACCCGGCAGTGTTCGGACAAGGCCGAACTGACACCGTGTATTTTTGAGCATGTCTATTTTGCCCGCCCCGATTCCATCATGGACGGCGTGTTTGTCTACAAGGCGCGCATGCGCATGGGTGAATACCTGGCGCAAAAGATCAAACGGGTTTATCCCAATCATGACATCGACGTGGTGTTGCCTATTCCGGACACCAGTCGCACCTCGGCCCTGCAACTGTCCTATGAACTGGGCGTGAAGTATAGCGAGGGCTTTATCAAGAACCGCTATATCGGTCGTACCTTTATCATGCCGGGACAGAAGGAGCGCAAGAAATCGGTGCGCCAGAAACTCAATGCCATCGAATCTGAATTCAAAGGCAAGAATGTCCTGCTGGTCGATGACTCCATCGTGCGTGGCACCACCTCTAAACAGATCATCCAGATGGCCCGTGACTCCGGCGCCAACAAGGTGTACTTTGCCTCGGCCG
>JAHEDB010000190.1 GCA_024641465.1 Chromatiales bacterium
TAATCAGTTCGGCGATACCCTGCACGGCCCCAAGCAACACGTCATTGGCCGCCTTAAAGGCATCCAGCAGACTGATCTGCTTACCCAGCACACTGAGCAACTTCTCATTCGGAATCGTGATCAGGGAGTCGACGTAGGTCTTAAGTTCCTCGATGCCCTGTACCGCGATATCCATTCGCTTCTTGCCCTCAAACGGGAAGGGCTTGGTGACCACCGCCACGGTCAGGATACCCATTTCCCGGGCAATCTGCGCCACGATTGGAGCACCGCCGGTGCCGGTTCCGCCACCCATGCCGGCCGTGATGAAGACCATATCGGCACCCTGCAGGACTTCATAGATCCGTTCACGGTCTTCCATGGCGGCCTGCCGGCCGATCTCCGGATTGGCGCCAGCCCCCAGCCCCTTGGTGATGCTACTCCCAAGGTGCAGGAGCGTTTTGGCCGATGAATTTTTCATCGCCTGTGAATCGGTATTGGCGCAGATAAAATCCACACCTTCGATATTTTGTCGCACCATGTGCTCAACGGCGTTACCGCCGCCGCCGCCGACACCGATCACCTTGATTACTGCATTCTGACTGTAGCTATCCATCAGTTCGAACATCGCTCTACCCTCCTAACTGACCACTTCGTTAAAGTTAAATACTAGAAATTACCCTGAAACCAACCCTTCATCCGGCGCACCACGCTGCGCATACCGCCGGACAAATGTAAATCAGACTCGCGCATGGTCCGATTTTGATAACCAAACAACAACAAACCCACGCCAGTGGAATAAATCGGGTTTCGCACCACATCCACCAGACCGGTAACATATTGCGGGCTGCCCTGCCGAACCGGCATGTGGAAGATTTCTTCCGCCAGTTCCACCGCACCCTCCATCTTGGAACTGCCGCCGGTCAGGACGATCCCCGCCGCACACAGGTCTTCAAATCCGCTACGCCGCAATTCGGTCTGGATCAGCGTAAATAGTTCTTCATAGCGAGGCTCGACCACCTCGGCCAGGGTCTGCCTTGCCAATCGCCGTGTAGGGCGGTCACCGACACTCGGCACCTCGATCGTTTCATCGGGGCTGGCCAATTGCGTCAGGGCACAGGCATATTTGATCTTGATCTCTTCTGCATATTGCGTCGGGGTGCGCAAGGCCACGGCGATATCGTTGGTGACCTGATCACCGGCGATCGGGATCACCGCCGTATGCCGGATCGCCCCTTCGGTAAACACCGCCAGGTCGGTGGTACCACCACCGATATCCACCAGACACACACCCAGTTCCTTTTCATCTTCCGTCAGCACGGCATGGCTGGAGGCCAGTTGTTCGAGAATGATGTCATCGACTTCCAGCCCGCAACGGCGCACGCACTTGATAATGTTCTGCGCGGCACTCACCGCGCCGGTGACCATGTGCACCTTGGCCTCCAGTCGCACACCGGACATACCAATGGGCTCACGAATTCCTTCCTGCGAATCGATCACAAATTCCTGTGGCAGGATGTGCAGGATCTTTTGATCTGCCGGAATGGCCACGGCGCGGGCCGCATCGATCACTCGCTCCACATCCGGACCCGTCACCTCTTTGTCCCGTATCGCCACAATGCCGTGGGAATTCAGGCTGCGAATATGACTCCCCGCAATACCGGCGTAGACGGAGTGGATCTGGCAACCGGCCATCAACTCGGCCTCTTCAACGGCACGCTGGATCGATTGCACCGTGGACTCGATATTGACGACCACCCCTTTTTTTAAGCCGCGCGACGGATGTGAGCCCAGACCGATGATCTCGACATCCCCATCAGCGGTAATCTCACCGACGATCGCCACCACCTTGGAGGTGCCGATATCGAGCCCGACAATCAAATTTTTCTCTGTTTTTTTCGACATAATCCTTCTCCGGGGCATCCTGCCAAGATCACTGTTTCCTCAGCATGCTAAAACCATTGGTGTAACGCATATCGATCCGTTGGGTATGGTTTATATCAGCCGCCAGTACCTTGTCATATATTCGTGTAAATCGGTTAAGCCGCTGATAATAGGCATCGCGACCCAACAATAGACTCAATTCATTATCAAACCGCAGCGTCAGTGAGCGACGTTCATCCATATCCAGTTGCCGAATAGTCAGTCCCGTCATTTTTAAAATTGTACTCATCGCACGATAGTGTTCGAGCATTTGTTGCTGTGTATTCAGCGGACCATTCAAAACCGGCAATCCAGCCGGAAAGGTACTTTTATCGGGTGAGAACACCTCGCCGCGCTGATTAAGCAAGCCATTGTCATGCCACCGCGCCACGGCCTGTTGCTCCGTGACGCTGATCATCAGCGTATCCGGCCAGATGCGTCGCACACTGGCCCGCTCGACCCAGGGCAGTGACTCAATCGTGTCCTGCACGCTCCTGACATCGACATTGAAATAGCCGCCTTTAATATCACCTACCTTGCTCAACAACATCGCCTCGGTGAGATTGATAAAGGCCCCCTGGGCACGTACCTTCTGGATCGGCAGCAGCTCGGGGTCATTCAGTTTCATCAGTCCCATCACCAGGGCACTCAGCACGGATATCACCAGCATCAGTTTGGGTAGTGCAGCTAAGATGCGCCGCCAGTCAAACTGACTGCCCGGGACCACTGCCTGACGTGCCACACGTGTCACCATTAATTTCTGCTGCCTTTATTTGTCAGTGTCTGTTGCAGGATACGAACCACCAGTTCATCAAACGCGATCCCCTTGGCCTTGGCCGCCATCGGCACCAATGAATGGTCGGTCATACCCGGCAGGGTATTCAGTTCAATGATCCAGGGACGGTCCTGCTTGTCGATAAACAGATCCACACGCCCCCAGCCCTTCGCACCCAGGGCCTGGAAGGTGCTCAAGGCCAGACGCTGTAGCTGCGCCTCCTGTTCGGCAGGTAAACCACAGGGGCAGATGTAACGGGTGTCATTCGACACATACTTCGCCTCGTAATCATAAAAGGTCCTCGGCGTCTCCAGCCGGATAGCCGGTAAGACTTCATCGCCCAGGATCGCCACGGTGTATTCCTTGCCCTCGATCCACTGTTCGGCAATCACGGCGCCCTCGAACTGCGCCGCGGCCTGCCAGGCGCTATGCAGATTTTCCACACGCTCGACCTTGCTCATGCCGATACTCGAACCCTGTTGCGCCGGTTTGACCATCACCGGCAGGCCAAGGTTCGCTGCCACATATTCATAATCCGTGTCTTCGTCTAGCACCATATAGTTCGGTGTTGGCAGACCGATCCCTTCGAGCAGTTGCTTGGTGCGCAACTTGTCCATCGCCAGGGCCGAGGCCATGACACCACTACCGGTATAAGGAACCCCGAGCACTTCCAGTACGCCCTGAATCACGCCGTCTTCACCGCCCGGTCCGTGCAGGATGTTGAATACCCGGTCGTAATCGCCCTGCTGTAATTCACCGAGCACCGTGTCACGTTGCACATCGATGCCATGCGCATCGATACCGCGCTGTTGCATGGCCGCCAGTACCGCGGCACCGCTCTTCAGCGACACCTCGCGCTCGGCCGCCCAGCCGCCCATTAATACCGCGACCTTGCCAAATTTTTTCGGATCGATAGGTGCCATACTAATTTTCCTCACCACCTTGCTGTTCAATTGCTTCGCCGACGATACAGACTTCCCGTACCAGCTCGACCTTGTGTAGCTGTTTGACCGTCGCGGCGACCTTGTGCATCAAGGTCTCGATATCGTGCGCCGTGGCGGTACCGGTATTGACGATAAAATTGGCATGTTTGTCCGACACACAGGCGCCACCAATACAGGTCCCCTTCAGCCCGGCCGCCTCAATCAAACGCGCGGCATAATCACCGGGCGGATTACGAAACACGGAACCCGCGTTGGGCAGTTGTGTCGGTTGCGATGCACCACGCTTTGCCAATAGCTGTCTGTTCATTTCCTGTAGTTGCGCTGCATCACCGGGTTCGAGTTGCAACACCGTCGAGACAAACCATTCACCGGCCGCGCCCTTCACATGCCGATAACCAATCTCATACTCATCCGGTGTGCGCGTGCGCAACACACCCTGCTTATCGATGGTCGTTACACTCTTCACTATCTGCCAGGTCTCACCACCAAACGCACCGGCATTCATGGCCAGCGCCCCACCCATGGTGCCCGGGATACCGCACAGGAAACCGGCATTCTGCAGGCCCTGTTTAGCGCTTTGTTTGGCCACCTTGGGACAGGCCACACCGGCCTCGACCTCAAGCTGTGCGCCATCCATAAAACGCATGCCGTTCAACACACCGCTGGTGCAGATGATGCTGCCCCTGAATCCACCATCACGGACTAATAAATTACTGCCCAGCCCCACCCAGTAAACCGGTTCATCCACCGGCAGTTGCGAGAGAAACAACACCAGGTCATCGATGTCGGCCGGTTGAAAATAACGCGCCGCCGGACCACCCACGCGCCATGAGGTATGTCGAGACATGGGCTCGTTAACCTTGATAGCGCCGCGCAGGCCTGTCGTGTTTACTGGCATGGTGTGACTCACTTCCAGAACGGTCCTCGCCTGTTGGCCGGGGGTTGTTTGCCAGCGACAGGCAACGGTTTGGGTTCCGTTACAAGGGCCAGCTTTTTCAACCACTCCGGTAAATGGCTTTGCAGGGTTTCACCGCAACCCATGTGTAAACGTCTCGTCATTGCCGTCATATTCAATCCCTCCCTATTTCTTTTCCAACAGACCCGACAGCCGGGTCGCCATGGCGCCGATACTACCGGCCCCCAGGGTCAGTAACAGATCACCGTCGTGCAGGACGCCTGACAGGGTCTCGGGTAATTGCTCGATATTTTCGACAAACACCGGCTCGACCATGCCGCGCAGGCGAATCGCCCGCGACAGGCTACGACCATCGGCACCGGCAATCGGCTCTTCGCCCGCCGGATAGACTTCCAGCAAGACCAGTGCATCGACCTCCGATAACAACATGGCGAAGTCCTCGAACAGGTCGCGGGTGCGGGTGTAGCGGTGCGGCTGGAAGGCCAGCACCAGACGCTTGCCGGGCCAGCCATCACGAATCGCCTTGATCACCGCGGCGGCCTCGCGTGGGTGGTGGCCATAATCATCGATGTGCAGGACTCTGCCATGGGACGTATTGATCTCGCCGTAACTCTGAAAACGTCGACCGACTCCCTGGAAACCCAGCAAGGCGGAGACGATCGCGGCATCATCGACGCCCAGTTCGTGGGCAATCGCGATCCCGGCGAGGGCATTGAGGACATTGTGTTGGCCCGGCATGTTGAGGGTGATGTCCAGCCAGTCGGGACAGCCCTTGCGCGATACCTTGAAGTGGGTTGAAAAATTG
>JAHEDB010000191.1 GCA_024641465.1 Chromatiales bacterium
AGGGTAGGTGCCTTCCTGTTCAATGGGATTCTGGGTCGCCATCACCAGGAACAGTTCCGGCAGTGGATAGGTGACCGAGCCGACGGTGATCTGCCGTTCGGCCATGGCCTCCAGCAGGGCCGATTGCACCTTGGCGGGGGCGCGGTTGATCTCATCGGCCAGCACCAGGTTATGAAACAAAGGACCCGGCTGAAACTTAAAGGAGCCATCCTGCGGTCGGTAAACATCGGTGCCGGTGAGGTCAGCCGGTAACAGGTCGGGGGTGAACTGGACGCGGTGGAAATTACATTCCACCCCGTCACTCAGCACCTTGATCGCCCGGGTCTTGGCCAGGCCCGGCGCGCCTTCGACCAGTAAGTGACCGTCGGCCAGCAGGGCGATAAGCAGGCGGTCTACCAGCTGATGCTGGCCGATGACGAATTCATTGATGTGGTTTTTAAGTTGTAAAATGGCTTGCTGATTCGACATGTTTTTAGCTTTTTGTTTTAGTTAGCTGATTTTATAAAATATGCTTTGTTTCTCCAAGTCCGACCCGGTCTGATTTCTCATGCCTGGCTGGCAAGGTAGACCCCGAAATCAAACCAAAGTTTCAATCATTAAATGGTCGTGACTCCTCAAACCATACTGATTAACAACATAATGAACAACACCACGCCCAGCAGCGGTATCAGCACTGCCTTCCAGTCACTGCCGGTGGCCTTGGGGCTGTTCTGAAGCATATCTTTGGCACGCGGCCAGATGAACAGCACCATCATGCCCAACAGGATGGCGTAGGTAATTTTCATCCACATTTCCATTTTTAAACCCTCATAATGCAAAAGCCCCGGCAAGGATACCGGGGCTTTGTTGTTTTAACTAATTTATTACTTAGTCATCACCGCTCAGGGCGCCTAACAGGCTGAGCAGGTGAACGAAGATATTGTAGATGCTGAGGTAAAGTGACACGGTGGCCAACAGGTAGTTGGTTTCGCCGCCATTGATGATGCGGCTGGTGTCAAACAGGATGAAGCCGCTCATCAGCAGGATCACCACGGCGGAAATGGTCAGCGACAGGGCCGGGATGTTCATGAAGATATTGGCTACGGATGCCAGAAGCACGACGATGAAACCAACAAACAACATGCCGCCAAGGAAGCTGAAATCACGCTTGGTGGTCAGGGCATAGGCAGACAGGGACAGGAAGATCACGCCGGTACCACCCAGGGCTGTCATGATGATCTGGCCGCCATTGGCGAGGCCCATATAGGCATTCAGGACAGGTCCCAGACCGAAGCCGAGCAGGCCGGTGATGCCAAACACTACGGCTACACCCGCCGAAGAATTGGCCGTGCGGGGCAGGACAAACCACAGTAATACGATAGAACCACCAAAAGCGATCAGGTTAGCCATAAAACCGACATGCATGGCCATGGAAACCCCGGCCATCAGTGCACTGAATAGCAGCGTCATGGACAACATGGTATAGGTATTACGCAATACCTTGTTGGTCGCCAAGGCCGACTCGGAAGTCTGCCCAATTACACGTTCATTCTGGTACATGTGAAGTCCTCTTTTTTAGCTTCTTTATGTTCTGGTCCATACAGGATACCCGATCCGGGCCTGATATCAAGCCCCGCGGATATGGCCGATATTGGGGCGATGGGGACTGGAAACAAGCCCCGGCTTACGGTATGCTCCCCGTCCTTCAACAATCGACCTCCCTTTAGAGGCGCGGTTTGCTGGAAAGTTCAAGTTTCGGAGAGCTGGCAGAGCGGTCGAATGCGGCGGTCTTGAAAACCGTTGAGGGTTATACCTCCGGGGGTTCGAATCCCTCGCTCTCCGCCAAATAAATCAAAGGGTTACGAGTAAATCGTAACCTTTTTTTTGAATGTCACATCATCAAACAGTATCCTATTTATACACAGGTGATACTGTCGGTACGTGTGTATACATTTTGTCCACCTCTAAATGAGCATTGGTATTCCTCACGTGTGCTGACTGCTTTATCTGTAACTGCGAAATTGCATTTAATTCTCCTTGATGGGATAACGCAATACAGTAATGGCGGGTAAATCCAGCCCTCCGGCAATTTAAACACTTAGCTATTCTTGTTAATAACGTAAAGTATTTCTAAACACTCGAGGGTGGGTAGGATCACATTTAGAGCATGTAGCGGGTGATTGCGGGGATATAACAAAGGAAGGTTTTGATGCAGGCACTATTGTATACATTGTTTAAAAAACAATTACCTGTCATATCGGGTGTGATTACTTTGCTTGCTTTTCTGACGGCCCCACCGTTTGTGTACGCGGCTAATCCTGATTCTCAGATTCAAACACTCAAGGTGCTGGTGGCCAATACCGCAGCACAAAGCGGTTTGATCGATACCTTGGCCAGGGCCTTTGAGGCATTGAACCCATCCATTCGAATTGAAATTAACACCGGCGGTGCAGTGGCAGTCATTGATAAGGCGCGTCAGGGTGGGGTCGGATTGGTGATTACACATCATGCAGCCAGTGAAATTTTATTTATGGATGAAGGTTACGGTGTTGTCCGTACCTTGTTGATGTATAACCAGTTTGCACTGTTTGGTCCGCCGGGGATGATGCAGGCACCTTTTTGGTCGGGTAGCTTGCTTGATGTATTACGAAAACTGGCCAGGGATGAAGTCCCCTTTATGGTGCCGGGTGTCAGTTCCGGTACCCAGATGAAACTGGCCGAACTCTGGTCCTTGGCCGGCGTGAAATCAAATTGGCCGGGTTATGAAATTACTGGCAGTAGTTCAGAAGCCACTTTGCGTCAGGCCGCTATCTTTGGCGCCTATGCCTTTGCGGACATTGCTACCTATCTTGCCAATCGAGAAAATCTTTCCCCAAAATTAGTGCCAATTTATCGGGATCATAGTGCATTACGTAATTATTACTCGGTCATCGTCGTTAATGGCGCGCGCTTCTCACACGAGACACAGCAGGTGCTGGCGGAAGCGTTTCTGGATTTTCTGGTTTCTTATCGAGGTCAGTCCATCATAAAAACGTTTGGCGAAGATGAATTTGACTTTCCACTATATACGCCTGCCGCACACCTTGATCCGGGTTTGCAGTCACGTCAGATCCGGATTGCTCTGGAGATGAAAAAACAGAATCTGGAGTTGATGACCGGCCTGGCCATCTTGTTTGGGATATTCAGCCTGATGGCGAGTTGGTTGTTTATTCGCTCCCGAAAAATTCAGCATCAGGTATTGCATGATTCCCTGACCGGGTTACCGAATAGAGTCTTGCTGAGCGACCGGTTGGAACAGTCGATCAGGTTGGCTGCACGTACTAATCATCCCTTTGCCTTACTGATGATCGATCTGAACGGGTTTAAAGCGATAAATGATACCTATGGCCATCATGCCGGGGACGAGGTTTTAGTGTGTGTGGCACAACGCTTGATGCACATTTTACGCAAATCAGATACGGTGGCCCGTCTGGGCGGTGATGAGTTTGCTGTGCTTCTAACGGATGCCGGTGCGGCCTATGCAAATCAGTTGGCGCAAAAGATTATTTTCTCAATGAAAAAGGCTGTTGAGCTGAGTGAGTGCCGCCTCTATGTCGGAGCCAGTATTGGCATTAGTGTATATCCACAACACGGTGATGATATACATACTCTGGTGAAACATGCGGATGCGGCGATGTATGTTGCCAAGCGCGGTAATAGTGGTGTGGCGACTTATAGTGGCGTTGAAATATTGCACCAACCGGTGGGGGATCGCCGGATATAACCCATCAGCCGGCAATCAGTATATTGAGACGGGTTTCTCACTTGCCAGAAAATACGGCATCTATACTTTATCGCATGAGTTACGAAATGTCGTATATGTTGTCGAGCCTGAAGGAGTCCCTGTCACCACGGGGGGCCTGGTTAAATCTGCGTTTTTACTGGTATAGCGCCGATCGCAGTAACGGCATTTTTGTCGCTGTTATCATCCTGCTGTTTGTGTTACTGGGGTTGTTTATTCATCGCACCGTCGTTAATCAATATGAGGCACGCGAACTACGCTGTCTGACCCTCAATGTTTATCATGAGGCGCGTGGGGAACCGGATAAGGGCAAATACGCTGTGGCAAGTGTTACCCTCAATCGCGTCGCTTCAAAACATTATCCCAATACCGTGTGTGATGTGGTGTTTCAAAAACGCTGGGATTATTTGCGCAAGCGTTATGTCAGCGCCTTTTCCTGGACCGAACTGGATGCGCCTATCACAACCAATTCCCGGGCCTGGAAGAATGCGGCGCTGATAGCGGAAGACGTCTACCGTAATCCCAAGGCCCGCAAACTACAGGGCGCCTTGTTCTATCACGCACGGAGTATTCGACCCAGCTGGGCGCGCAAGAAGATCCGAGTGGCCACCATCGGTCGGCATGTCTTCTATAATTAACCCCTGAAAACCTTTCTTATCACTTCATGACCCTGTCAGATCTGGCGGGGTCAGTGGGATTATTGCCAGATCGGCGCTGGATTAACTATTATCCCGCCGGATGATTCAGGTATACTTAATCCACAATATCATGCACAGAAACACGGCCAGGCCTGGCTGAGCAAGTGGGGAATACTATGGTAAAGATCATGCTGGTCGATGATCACGATCTGGTGCGGACGGGGGTCCGTCGCCTGTTGGAGGATAATCCGGATCTGGAAATTGTCGGTGAGGCCTGTAGCGGGGAAGAGGCTGTCAATCTGGTCAGGGAACTGAATCCCGATATCGTGTTGATGGACCTTAACATGCCGGGCATCGGTGGTCTGGAGGCGACCAAAAAACTCAAACATCTTGTTCCGCAAGTTCGTATCATTATCGTCACCATGGTGGATGACACCATGTTTCCCCAGCGCCTGTTGAAGGCAGGCGCCAGCGGTTACCTGACCAAGGGAGCCAAGACCGAAGAGATCATGCGCGCTATTCGGGATGTTATGGTCAACAAGCGTTATATCAGTCCTGATCTGGCACTCAGAATGGCGACCGACGTTGATGACAACAAATCCCCATTTGCCGGACTCTCGGAGCGGGAGTTGCAGGTTCTGATGATGTTAATGGAGGGCCAGCGGGTCAGTGAAATTTCCAATAGCCTGTTTCTCAGTCCCAAGACCATCAGCACCTACCGGGCTCGGTTACATGAGAAGCTGGGTGTCAAAACCGACATCGAATTGACCCGCCTGGCGATCGAACATGGTATTATCTCGGGCAATCCCAAACACTAGACCTCAACCCCTTAATGCCTGACCTGTCATTTAATCCCGATTGCCGCCAGTGCAAACGCCTCGATACGTTTCTCAAACAGGTTAAGTCACAATACCCGGATTACCGCGCCCGCCC
>JAHEDB010000192.1 GCA_024641465.1 Chromatiales bacterium
GAACATCGTCTTGCAGGGCGCCTATCTTGATCAGGCCGTCCTCGGTATGCGGAATCTCCGCCAGGGTTTCGCGCAGCTCCATTTGTTCCATGAGGAAGGCGGGCTCGAGCGCGGAATAGCGTTGATCATCGAATGTCATGCCGCGCATCTCCAGCAGATAACGCGCGCGGAGGATCGGCGATTTCAGGGTCTGAAAGGCGTCATTGATCTGCGCGGCCTTACGTACCGATAGCTGGCGTTCCTGATCCGAGGCGCCGGCAAACTTGTCGGGATGTACTGCCCGCTGTAGCTCGCGGTAATGCTCGGCCAGTATTGACTGATCGACTTCGTAGGAAACGGGCAGACCAAACAGCTCGAAGTGATTCTGGGTTGCGCTGTTCATTTCTGCCCTGCTGTAAAACTATTTCTTAGACGTTGAAGCTTTCGCCGCAGCCACAGGTATCCTTGACGTTCGGATTATTGAACTTGAAACCCTCGTTCAATCCCTCTTTGGCAAAATCGAGCTCGGTGCCGTCCAGATAGACCAGACTCTTCGGGTCGATGATGACCTTGACGCCATTGGATTCAAATACCTGGTCGGTATCTTCAACGGTGTCGGCAAACTCCAGTACATAGGCCATGCCGGAACAGCCCGTGGTTTTAACACCCAGGCGCAGGCCTGCACCCTTGCCCCGATTGGCGAGGAATTTCATGACGTGCTGTGCAGCACTTTCGGTAACGGTAATTGCCATGCTGGTTACAACCTTTACTGATTAGGCGCTCTTCTTCTGGCCCTTGCTCTTGAAATCGTCGATGGCCGCCTTGATGGCGTCTTCGGCAAGGACTGAGCAATGGATCTTCACCGGCGGTAATTCAAGTTCCGCGGCGATTTCGGAATTCTTAATCTTGGAGGCCTCATCCAGGGTCTTGCCCTTGACCCATTCGGTCAGCAATGAGCTGGAGGCGATGGCGGAACCGCAGCCATAGGTCTTGAACTTGGCATCTTCAATCACGCCGGCATCATTTACCTTGATTTGCAGGCGCATGACATCGCCACAGGCCGGGGCGCCGACCATGCCGGTACCGACGTGCAAATCTTCTTTGTCCATGCTGCCGACATTGCGGGGATTTTCGTAGTGATCAATGACCTTGTTGCTGTATGCCATGACTGCTTACCTCAATTTGAGAAGTGGTTATTTTATCCTAAAACGATGCTAATGTGCCGCCCATTCGATGGAGTTCAGGTCGATACCGTCCTTGAACATTTCCCACAGGGGCGATAATTCTCGTAACTTGTCGATATTGTTGCGAATCTGTTTGATGGCGAAATCCACCTCTTGCTCGGTGCTGAAACGGCCCAGGGTAAAGCGGATCGAGCTGTGCGCCAGTTCATCACTGCGGCCCAGGGCGCGCAGTACATACGAAGGCTCCAGACTGGCCGAGGTACAGGCAGAACCCGAGGAGACGGCCAGGTCTTTCAGCGCCATCATCAGGGATTCGCCCTCGACAAAATTAAAACTGATATTCAGGTTGTGCGGGATACGCCGTTGCATATCACCGTTGATGTAAGTCTCTTCGATATCCTTAAGACCATTCAGCAAACGATCGCGCAACATACGAATACGTTCATTCTCAGTCGCCATTTCTTCTTTGGCATAACGGAAGGCCTCGCCCATGCCAACGATCTGGTGCACCGCCAGGGTGCCGGAACGCATACCGCGTTCATGGCCACCACCGTGCATCTGGGCCTCGAGGCGGACGCGGGGCTTGCGACGGACATACAGGGCGCCAATCCCCTTCGGGCCATAAATCTTATGGGCCGAGAAGGACATCAGGTCGACCTTGCTCTTTTCCAGATCGATGGCCACCTTACCGGCGCTCTGCGCGGCATCGACGTGGAACAGGATCTTGCGTGAACGGGTCAGTTCACCGATGGCGTCGATATCCTGGATCACACCGATTTCATTATTGACGTGCATGATGGACACCAGAATGGTGTCGTCGCGCATCGCGGCTTCGAGTTTCTTGAGATCGATCAGGCCGTTGGGTTCCGGGTCCAGGTAGGTGACTTCAAAGCCTTCCCGTTCCAGATTGCGGCAGGTATCGAGTACTGCCTTGTGTTCGGTCTTGCAGGTGATGATGTGCTTGCCCTGCTTGTGATAGAAGTGGGCTACGCCCTTGATGGCCAGATTGTCTGACTCGGTGGCGCCGGAGGTGAAGACGATCTCTTTCGGGTCGGCATTGACCAGGTCGGCCACATTCTTGCGCGCCTCGTCGACCAGTTTTTCCGCATCCCAGCCATATTGATGGGAACGGGAGGCCGGGTTGCCGAAAGTCCCTTCCAGAGTGAGACAGTCACACATCTTTTTAGCCACACGGGGATCGACCGGGGTGGTCGCGGAATAATCAAAATAGATCGGCGTTTTCATGCCTGGTTTTTCTCCAACAACTCGATTTAACTCACCCGCCCTAAGGCGGGTAATCGTACCGTACCCAAACAGTTATCCTGGAAAGACTTTTGGGAAAAAGTCTTAAGAGTTTACCACTTCCGGGTTTTGGGATGTGAATTCTACCGTGCGGCCTTCTGTCTGGCGATGCTGGCGTTCCGAAACTTCTCGTACCCCATCACGCGCCACCAGATTACCCAGGCTGATCCCGCTCAGGAAATCGTGGATCTGGGAACTCAGTTCGGTCCACAGGTCATGGGTCAGACACTGGTGTTCATCCTGACAATTGGCCAGACCACCACAGCGGGTGGTTTCGACCTTCTCGTCAACAGCGGTAATCACATCCGCCACGGCGATTTCATCGGCCACACGACTCAGGCGATAACCACCACCGGGACCACGTGTACTGTCCACCAGTCCCTGTTTGCGCAAACGCGAGAACAACTGCTCCAGATAGGAGAGGGAGATGCCCTGACGTTGTGAAATATCTGCGAGGGTGATGGGACCATCGTCATAATGCAACGCCAGATCGAGCATGGCGGTTACCGCGTAGCGGCCTTTGGTTGTTAGCCTCATTGTCTTATCCTGCCTGTTTAGGTACGATATCACTTACTGATAGTGCATAGTATACATAACTGACCATTTTAGTCAAGTATTTTCACCCCAGTAAAACCTACCATACTAGTCGGCTGTTTCTCCCCCGGTTTTAGACTTTTCCTTTTCATTATCGATATTTATCTCGCAAGGCCCCAGATCGGGCAGCTTAAGATCCGGCAATTCCATGCCCAGGGTCTTGATGGCCTGACACATATTTCTCATCTGGGTGTCCATGACATGGACATGATCCAACAATGCATCAATGGCATTGGCCACAGGATCCGGCATGTCTGCTGAGGTCCCGTAGGCATCAAATCCAATCTTGGTGGCAAAGGCCTTGCGGCGTTTATGGTGCTCGGTATTTTTATCCCGGGCTGATTGTACAATCCGACCGGGAATACCCACCACGGTCGCCCCCGCAGGCACATCCTTGACCACCACCGCATTGGAGCCAATCCTGGCACCCTCGCCGATATTAAGCGGTCCCAGTACCTTGGCCCCGGCCCCGACGACCACATCATTGCCCAGGGTCGGATGGCGTTTACCCTTTTGCCAGGTGGTGCCGCCGAGGGTAACACCGTGATAGAGGGTGACATCGTCACCGATCTCGGCGGTCTCACCGATCACCACCCCCATGCCATGGTCGATAAAAAATCGCCGACCGATAGTGGCGCCGGGATGGATTTCAATACCGGTCAGCATACGGGCGAAAGCCGAGGTAAAGCGGGCCAGCCATTTCAGGCCCCAGTTCCAGTAACAATGACTGACGCGATGCAACAGAACGGCGTGCAGACCCGGATAGGTGGTGAGTACTTCAAAACTGTTGCGCGCTGCCGGGTCTCGGTCAAACACGCATTTGATATCTTCTCTAATTCGCCCAAACATAGTCGTCTTTATGCCTTGTTGGTTTTCAGATCCTTACCCTTGTTAGCCTTTTCCGCCGCAGTGAGGATACCCCGCAGAATATTGACCTCCATCTTATCAAGCCCGGCCCGATTAAACAGCCGCCGCAAGCGACGCATCAACTGGCGGGGGTTATCCGGATCATGAAAACCCAGATTGATCAGGGCCGATTCGAAGTGGCCATACAGTCCTTCCACCTCATCGGCCGTCGCACGGGGGTTATCATAAAATTCAGTCTGCTGATCGAGCCGCTCCCCCTCCAGATAGGAGGCCATATGAATTTCATAGGCAAGTATCTGTACCGCAGCAGCGATATTCAGTGACAGATACTCAGGATTGCCCGGGATGTGCACCAGGGCATTGCAGCGCTCCAGTTCCTCATTGGTCAGCCCCCGATCCTCACGACCAAACACCAGCGCTACCTGGCCGGTTTGTGCATGCCCCGTCAGTTGCTGGATACATTCTCGCGGGTCGATCACTGGCCAGGGGATGGAGCGCAGGCGGGCACTGGCCCCGACCACAAACACGCAACCGGCCAGGGCCTCATCGAGGCTCTCGGTGATACGAATATTGGCCAGGATGTCCCCGGCACTGGCAGCCATGGCCTTGGACTTACCTTCCGGGTCGGGAAAATTCTGCGGCGTAACCAGGTAGAGATGCTCAAGGCGCATATTCTTCATTGCCCGGGCGGCGGCGCCGATATTGCCCGGATGGCTGGTTTGGACCAGGACGATACGGATATTCTGGAAATTGACTGCCATTAACTCACGAACCTGCTGATTGAAACGCTATATGATACTGGAAATGGGGTTCGCCATGGCGGCAAATTGTCGTTAGAATACGCCCCCTCGGCCAGGTTGTATCAACAGGCCACTGATCTTTAACAAAGCCAGAAGGAAGTTTTTGTGCACCCGATGCTCAACATTGCCGTGCGTGCGGCCCGCCGCGCCGGTGACATTATTGCCCGCTCCAGCGATCAAATCGATCAGCTGACGATCCAGAACAAGGCCGACAATGACTTTGTCAGTGAAGTGGATAAAAAGGCCGAAGAAGAGATCATCTATGTCATCCGCAAGGCCTTTCCGGACCATGCCATCCTCGCCGAAGAGAGTGGCCAGCATGCCGGTAATGATTATGAATGGATCATCGACCCATTAGATGGCACCACCAATTTCCTGCATGGCTTTCCTCAATACGCCGTCTCCATTGCCGTGCGCCACAAAGGGCGCCTGGATCAGGCCGTGGTCTATGACCCCATGCGCCAGGAGATGTTTACCGCCAGTAAAGGTGGCGGTGCCCACCTCAATGGCAAACGAATCCGTGTCACCACCCGCAACAGCCTGAAAGGCGCCCTGCTCGGGACCGGTATCCCCTTTCGCGAGGACCTGCCCTATCTG
>JAHEDB010000193.1:0-2349 GCA_024641465.1 Chromatiales bacterium
GTATTGGCGTTGTTGATGAGATCAGTCCGTGAGCGATGAAAATAATCGTAGTAGCGCAGGGTGCGACCGGCCGCCGCTGGATCATCCTGACTCAGTAATAGTTTCAGGTAGGCCTGCTGGCCGATCAGGTAGGCGGCGCGGACCTGCTTGCCGAGCAGGTGTCGTTGTTGCTCAAGGTCTTTTTGGTAACGCTGTCGATCATGATAGAGCTGGCCGAGGCGACGGTCCTGCCGGCCGAGGCGAAACTCGATAAATTTCAGCTCATGTATGTGTTTGTTGATGCGCAGATCGATGGCGCGCATTTCCCCGCGCGCCCGGTCGTGCTGATCGCGGGTCTGGGCGACGTCCTGACGCAGGCGCTCGATGCGCTGGCGCAGCTGTTTGAGTTCCGCGCTGACCTCGCCGCGATCCTCCGCCTCGGCCAGGACGCTGGTCGGGGGGAGGAGGATGGCGCCGGTTAGACTGGCGGTTAGCAGGGCCGACAGGGCGAGGCTTGTCAGTCCCTGTCGCCTTGTGTTGTGCCGGGGACAGGGTCGATGCGGCATGGGGTGATGCTCAGGCCTGTTGGGCAAGTTCGGTGTCGAACAGGCAGTGGCCGGTCATCTCATGGGGTTGCGGCAGGTCCATCAGGTAGAGCATGGTCGGTGTGATGTCCGACAGCGCGCCATGATTGGGTTTGAAGGCGAGTGACCGTTCACCAACATAGATCAGCGGCACCGGATTGGTGGTGTGTGAGGTTTGCGGCTGCCCGGAGTCGGGGTTGACCATCTGTTCGGCATTACCATGGTCGGCGGTGATCAACAGCTCGGCGCCAACGGCCCTGGCCGCGGCAATGACCTTTGTCAGGCAGGCATCAAGGGCCTCGATGGCCTTGACCGTGGCGTCGAAGTTGCCGGAGTGGCCGACCATGTCGGGATTGGCATAGTTACAGACGATCGCGTCGTATTGCCCACCCTGGATGGCGGCCACCAGCTTGTCGGTCAGCAGCGGCGCGTTCATGGCCGGTTGCAGGTCATAGGTCGCCACATTGGGGGAATCGACCAATATGCGGTCTTCGAATTCAAAGGGGTCTTCGCGACCACCATTAAAGAAGAAGGTGACATGGGCGTATTTTTCGGTTTCGGCGATGCGCAGCTGGCGCAGGCCGAGGCCGGCAATATATTCACCAAACACATTTTTCAGACGATCCGGCGGATAGGCGACCGGCACGTCGAAGTCGGCCTTGTATTCGGTCAGGCTGACGAAGGTCCCCAGTTTGGGGATACGGCCACGATCGAACTCAGCAAAGTCCGGCTCGATAAACGGCCGGGTGATCTGGCGGGCGCGGTCCGAGCGGTAATTCATGAAGATGACCACATCACCGTCTTCGATCTTCACCGCCTGGCAACCGGCCGGGACGATGGCGGTGGATTTGACGAATTCGTCGGTTTCACCGCGGTCATAGGCCATGCTCAATGCAGTTAGTGGATCATCTGACTGGAACTGGGCCTCGCCGTGGGTGATCAGGTCGTAGGCTTCTTTGATGCGCGGCCAGCGGTGATCGCGGTCCATGGCGTAATAACGACCGATGATCGAGGCGATACGGCCGTTACCCAACTCGGCAAATTTGTTTTGCATGAGCTTGAGGGAATCTTCGGCGCTCTTCGGTGCGGTATCGCGACCATCGAGGAAGGCGTGCAGATAAACCTGTGGCGCGCCCTGTTTTATCGCCAGCTCGGCCATGGCGTGGATATGTTCTTCGTGACTGTGTACACCGCCGGGGGACAACAGCCCAAGAATATGCACCGCCTTATTCGATTCTTTTGCCAGGGTGACGGCGTCCACCAGGGTCTGATTGGTGAAGAAAGAGCCGGTCTTGATGGAGCGACTGACCCGGGTGAATTCCTGATACACCACCCGACCGGCGCCCAGATTCAAATGGCCGACCTCGGAATTACCCATCTGGTCGGCGGGCAGGCCGACTTCGGCGCCGGAGCCGCGAACCAGGGTGTGCGGGCAAGTATTCCACAGCTGATCCCAGCAGGGTTTGTTGGCCGCCATGATGGCGTTGCTATCTTTGGTTTCGCTGTAGCCCCAACCATCGAGGATGATTAAGACGGTGGGTCGTTGATGTCCTGACATAACTGCGTTTAGTCGTCTCTATTGCTAAATAAGCTAGACTAATTCTAACTTGATTAAGGGTGGTTTTCCAACCAAGTCTCTAATTTTACACATAAATTTACCTATCCGGCAGGCATCATAAATTAAATCACTGTATGGATTACAATTTTGCTGGCCATTGGCATGGTTAAATAGTAGATTATTGTATAATGTTTTATTAATAAAGGGCACCGTCCACCTTGGGGTGAT
>JAHEDB010000193.1:2449-5292 GCA_024641465.1 Chromatiales bacterium
GGCAGGCATCATAAATTAAATCACTGTATGGATTACAATTTTGCTGGCCATTGGCATGGTTAAATAGTAGATTATTGTATAATGTTTTATTAATAAAGGGCACCGTCCACCTTGGGGTGATTGTTAAGCAGTTAATGGACAAGGGCTCATGCCTCGAAATAAGGGTGATTAATATGAATTTGATTGATGCTACTGCTTCTATTTCCATTCTGATGTCCCGTGATGAGGATATTGACCGCGCCTCACGTTCTCTAAAGGCCATGTCGCATCCCCTTCGTTTGAAGATCCTCTGCACCCTGGGCGGTGAAGAGGTCAGCGTGCAGGACATTGTGGAAAACGTCGGTACCTCACAGAGTAATATCTCGCAACATCTGGCCATTTTGCGCGACAAGGGCATTCTGGCCTCCCGCAAGGATGCCAACCGGGTTTACTACCGGGTCGGCGATGCCCGCACCCTGCGCCTGATTGGGATGATGCGCGAAGTATTTTGTAACCCTGAGTAATACGCTGGCGTTTTTAGTCAGTCGATACACTCCAACAGGTACTTGCTGGGACAACATACGTGTTGTCCTTTTTTATAAGATAAACTTAATTTAACGGTAACGGCTCAGAGCAATGGAACATCTTGTAGAATTTATTACCAATCACATCATGTTGGCTGGCGCCTTTGTGGCAATCTTGACCCTGCTAACGATTGATCTGTTTAGCGCCCAACTGCGCAACTATGGCTCCGCCAGTCCCGTCGAGGCCACCCAACTGATCAACCGTGAAGATGCCGTGGTGCTGGATATCCGCGAAGACAATGAATTTCATTCCGGGCACATCGTCAATGCCGTTCACATCCCACTGAGCCGCCTGAAGGATCGCACCGCCGATCTGGAAAAATACAAGGCCCGCCCGATCATCGCCGCCTGCCGATCCGGCAGCCGCTCCGCCCAGGCTTGTTCCCAGCTGAAAAAGGCCGGTTTTGAAAATGTATACAACCTCAAGGGCGGCATGATGGCCTGGCAACACGCCAGCCTGCCCATCGACAAGAGCTAATCTTCCAACAATCGATTTAGGAATCATGACGATATGCCAAACGTGGTGATGTATCTGACCCCTTATTGTCCATATTGCTCACGCGCCGCCATGTTGTTAAAGCGCAAGGGTGTGACGTTTACCGAATTACGCATCGATACCGACCCGAATCTGCGCCAGGAAATGCTGCAACGCAGTGGTCGCACCAGTGTGCCGCAGATCTTCATTGATGATTTCCATGTCGGTGGTTGCGATGACCTGCATGCCCTTGAGGCCGAAGGCAAACTGGATGGTTATCTGGCGCTGAATCCAACCGCGTAATGTCCGAACCACTGCATATCGTTTGTCCCCACTGTGACGGTATCAACCGCCTGCCCGCCGAGCGCCTCGGTGCGGCGGCGAACTGCGGCAAGTGTAAGCAGCCCCTGTTCAGTGCTCAGCCGGTGAATCTGACCGGGCAAAATTTTTCCCGCCATATCGAGCGCAGCGATATACCCGTGCTGGTCGATTTCTGGGCGCCGTGGTGTGGCCCGTGCAAGATGATGGCGCCGGTATTCAGCCAGGCCGCCGCCCAACTGGAACCCCGCATGCGCCTGGCCAAGGTCGATACCGAGCAGCAACAGGCCCTCGCGGCGCAATACAATATCCGCAGCATCCCCACCCTGGCTGTCTTCAAGGCCGGCCGGGAGGTTGATCGCATGGCCGGGGCCATGGATCTGGCCAATCTGCTGGCCTGGGCAAAACGTTACATCTAAAGGGTTTTCCGCGCGGCTTTTTGCTACCATACCCGCCTGAATATTTTTCAATCGATAACGTGGAAGCAGGTCATGAGCGACGAACAGAATCCGGCCGGAGAACAGGCCCAGCAGAAATTTGAGATCCAGAAGATCTACATCAAGGATGTCTCCTTCGAGTCCCCCAATACCCCCGAGGCCTTTACCCAACCGTGGCAGCCCGATGTCAATGTGCAGCTCAACACCACGGCCAAAACCGTTAGCGACAAAGTCTATGAGGTTGTGCTGTCAGTCACCGTGACGGCGAATAACAAGGACAAGAGCGCCTTCCTGGTCGAGATCCAGCAGGCCGGTGTATTTGGCATGGACGGTTTCGAGCAGGGGCAACTCAATGGCATGCTGGGTAGCTTCTGCCCCGACATCCTCTTCCCCTATGCCCGCGAGGCCATCTCCGACCTGGTGACCCGCGGTGGTTTCCCGCAGTTGCTGCTGGCGCCGGTCAATTTCGATGCCCTGTATCAGGAACACCTGAAACAACAGGCGGCGGCGGACAAACCGCAACCGGCGACCACGCACTAGGCAGAGAGCTGAACGCATATGAGTGATGCCTCCACCAAAACGGTTGCTGTGATCGGCGCCGGTTCCTGGGGCACGGCGCTGGCGATTCTGCTGGCAAAAAATCATGCTCACGTTCACCTCTGGGCGCATCGGTCGGATCACGCCGCGAGCATCAATGCGGCCCGCTGTAATACGCGTTATCTGCCAACTGTCCCGTTACCCGATAATCTCCAGGCCACGGCCGATCTGCAAATCGCCCTCAGCGGTGTCGATCTGGTATTGGTGGTGGTCCCCAGTCATGCCTTTCGCGCCACCTTAAAGGCCATCAAACCTTACATGGAGGGTCACCGCCACCTGGCCTGGGGCAGCAAGGGATTGGAACCCGCTACCAACAAGCTGTTACACGAAGTTTGCAGGGAAGAGCTGGGCGAGGCGGTTGCCCCCGTGGTGGTCACCGGCCCGACATTTGCCACCGAGGTGGCAAAGGGCCAGCCTTCGGCGGTGACCGTGGCCTGTGAGGATGAACACTAC
>JAHEDB010000194.1 GCA_024641465.1 Chromatiales bacterium
GCAGGGTACGCAGGATCCACGCCGACAGATTGCGATAACCCAGCCACTCAATCACCAATACCGACAGCAAGGCCAGGATCAGGATCGCCCTCGCCCACAGGGTCCGACCGACCAGCGGCAGATACCCCACCAGCCACACTACCCAGATGAGATTGAGAATAAAGACCGCGGCAAACACGCTACGGGCCATTAACAGGGCCGATTCCGGCAGGCTTTGCGATAGCAGGGTGGCAAATAACAGATAACCGATAAACAACAGCAGGACCAGTAATTCCAGTCGGCGAGAAAAGGCGCTGGCCACCTCCACCGGTAAATTTACCAGCAGGCTAGCCGGTGTCGGCGGCCGCAGGAAAGAACGGATAATAACCAGTAGCGACAGATAAACCGGCAGGCCGTAGGCAACGACATTAATAAACGGGACCGGGCGGATTCCGGCAAGCTCAACGAACAAATAGCTTACGCCCATCAGGCTGCCAAACATCGGCGGCGCATAGCGGGCAAAGCTGCTCGACAGGGCACAGTAGAAACGACTGGAAAAAGTACTGTCCCATACCTTGTCTTGAATCCTTTTCATTCTGTAATACCGATAGACCCTGCCTAGCACAGCGCCAATGCCGATCAGGATAAACAACATGGCGATATCCAGCCGGGACAATCTTTCCATACCGCTGTATTTACGGATAAACGCAATCGACGAGCCTAGCCAGAGAGCCGGTTGATCCCAGTTTTCCTTGATGAGGGTATGAAAGGGCGGTTCCTTACCCAGCAGATGGGTCGCAATGATCTCCTTTTGCTGTTTGGCGATCTTTTGCAGAATCTCCTCACTGCGGATACCCTGCAGACGACAGCTGGCCAGACGTTTTTCCAGCTCGGTCTTCTGCTCATTGAGCAGTTTACGCTTGCGTCGAACGTCACCAGGCTCGGCCGGAATAGGTTTGCCCAGTTTATCCAGGTCGCCGCTCAGCTTGGTCACCTGCTCGGTGACGGCTGTGATGCATTTTTCCGCCTCAACCTTGGCGTCATTGAGTTGTTTGGTCCATTTTGCCAACAACTCCAGGTCTCGTACCCGCTGGGTCAGGCCTCGCTCAATCCTGTCGATACTGGTGTCGAGTTTTTCAACCCCCTGCTTTGAGTCCACATATTCTTCAGCTGCGTTCGCCAGCAAGTTCGGTAAAAATAGCAAGCCGATCAATAACGCAAAAAAACCGTATTGAACAATGTATGACTGGAATCGATGGGTGATTTTCATGAAGGCTTGAGCTTGTTTAATCTGCTGTTGGAGTAAAGATGCAGTATAGAGTATGACGGATTTTCCTACCTTGTCCTGCCTCAAGTTTTACAGGCAATGATCAGGTCCATGACATTACTGCCAGTCGGTCCGGTGGACAGCAGATCACCGCTGGCCTCGAGAAAGCTGCCAGCATCCGCCGCGGCCAGGCAGGCCCTAACATCAAACCCTTCCTGTTCACCCCGCTGCACTGTGTACGCATCTACCAGACCACCGGCATCCTCAGTCGGGCCATCGCTGCCATCGGTTGCCGCAACCAGGATGTGTAGATTTTCCATCTGGCGAATCCGATTGGCCAGCAACAGCGCCAGATGCTGGTTGCGCCCGCCCCGCCCGGCCGGTGTGGGCAGACAGACCGTGGTCTCCCCTCCCCAGATATGGATGCCGGGTCTTCCCGTGATTAAGCGGGTAAAGATCTCATCGGCCACCGCATTCAAATCGCCAGTCAATAACACCGGGTAGAGATGAACCTCATACCCCCTCGCCCGCGCCGCCACCGCTGCGGCTTGTTGCGCGGTCTGATTGTCACCAAGAATGGCTGTCCGGATATCCGCCGCTTGCTGTGTTACCGGAGTCGATTTTTGTGTCCTTGCCAGGGTCGAGAGCACGACCTCAGGCAGATTTTGTGGCAGATCGGTGGGTTGTGCTGTACCAACCAGTAGGCCGGAACCGATCACCGCCGGGTCATTGCCGGGAACATCGGACAACAACAGGTTGAGTACCTTGCGCCCACCCAGCGAACCGATCAACCGCCCGCCCTTGATTTGCGATATTTCCCGGCGGATGCGATTCATTTCCTCGATCGATAGCCCCGCCGCCAGCATTGCTGTGTTCACCGCCTGCAAATCAACCAGCCCAAGCCCCTCCGGCAAGACCTCCACCAGGGCCGAGGCACCGCCGGAGATCAGAAACAACACCGGTATATCCGGCGGCAGGCTGGCCAAAAAGGCAAGCAGGCGTGAACCAGCAGCCAGGCTGCGCGCATCGGGGATCGGGTGGGCACTTTCGATAAGCTCGATGAGCGGATAATCAGGCAAGCCACCGCCAGCATAGCCGCTCTTGGTAATCACCAGCCCCCGGCCTATCTGGGTTGGAAAAACCGCCAGCGCCCCATCGGCCATGGCGACGGCCGCCTTGCCGATGGCAACCATGGCCAACTTGCCATCGAGTCGCTCCGTCTGATGGGAAAAATAATCCACCACACAGCGATGGCCATGTACGGCCTGTAGGGCCGCCTGGTAACAATTCAGCAGGTCAGCTCGGACTGAAGTTTGGCTGATATTCACTATTTCACTTCTTTTAATGGTGTTTTATGACAGGATAAACTACCATGCCGGTGTTTGATCTTGCCCAACAAGATGCTATATCGTTTAAGTAACACTTCATTATTTGGAACATCCACTAGATTTATATGAGTACCAGGCGTTTCTTCCTACCCAAACCCGTTTACGAACTTCTGCCCATTTT
Source organism: Chromatiales bacterium (assembly GCA_024641465.1). Classification (GTDB taxonomy): domain Bacteria; phylum Pseudomonadota; class Gammaproteobacteria; order UBA6429; family Thiohalophilaceae; genus JAHEDB01. The sequence continues at coordinate 2,756 of JAHEDB010000194.1, forward strand.
ATACCTGAGCCTCGGCGCAGGCTGTATCGCCCTTAGCCCCTCCATCGGTATGAATATCCTCGGCGCGATACTGATTGTGCGGGGTTTATTCAAATCGATCTTAAGGGTTAATTACCGCTCACCCGATCAGGCCCTGCGCCACAGCCCCCTCCATCGCCGTGGGCACTAAATCACCGCAGGTCGGTGTCGGTGCAATTGTCTTTCATCAAAATCGAGTGCTGTTGATCCAGCGCGGTCAGGCCCCCAATGCCGGACAATGGGCCATTCCCGGCGGTCGCGTACAACTGGGGGAAACCCTGCAACAGGCCGCCGAACGGGAGATCCTCGAAGAGACCGGCATCCACATCAGGGCGGGCGAACCGGTATTTGCCTTTGATCTCATTCACCAGGACAACTCGGGTCAGTGTCAACTGCACTATGTCGTCGTCGACCTGGCGGCGGACTATCTCAGCGGTGAGCCCGTGGCCGCCGATGACGCCAGCGATGCCCGCTGGGTCAGTGCCGATGAACTGGCTGGTTTGCCGGTCAATATAACGACATTACAACTACTCAAAGACCGCTATCGATTTGGCTGAACAGCGCCTTGCTCGATTCATCTGCCACGGCAGAAAACAAAATAGACAGTGTCTTTTACACAGTTAACCCTTCAGACCACGCAACAGATCGTTCTTGATATCATTGATGTTCTCCAGCCCCACCGAGATACGCACCAGCCCATCGGTGATCCCGGCCCGCTGTTTTTCATCGGCCGCCAGGCGGCCATGGGTGGTGGTGGCCGGGTGGGTGATGGTGGATTTACTGTCGCCCAGGTTGGCGGTGATCGACAACAGGCGGGTGGCATCGATCAAACGCCAGGCAGCCTCCTTGCCGCCCGTCACGTCAAACGATAACACCCCGCCAAAGCCGCTTTGCTGACGCGTCGCCAGTTGATGCTGGGCATGACTTTCCAGACCAGGATAATAGACCCGGCTGACGGCCGGATGGGCCTCGAGAAATTCCGCCAGTTGTTGGGCACTCTCACAATGGGCCTTCATCCGAATGGCCAAGGTCTCCAGGCCCTTGAGAAATACCCAGGCGTTGAATGGACTCATGCTGGGCCCGGCGGTGCGCAAAAAGCCAAACACCTCCTCGCCGACCAGTTTTTTATCGCCCACCACCGCGCCACCGATACAACGGCCCTGGCCATCGAGATATTTGGTCGCCGAGTGAATGACGATATCCGCGCCGAGCTTTAACGGTTGTTGCAGGGCCGGGGTACAAAAACAGTTATCGACTGCCAGCAGACAATGATGTTTTTTCGCCAGCGCCGCCAGCGCCGCGATGTCCGCCACCTCGGTCAATGGATTGGACGGGGTCTCTAAAAACAATAATCGGGTATTGGGCCGGATGGCCTTTTCCCAGTCCGCCAGATCGGTCAGGGCGACATAACTGGTCTCGATTCCAAAGCGTGACAGGTATTTGTTAAACAGCACGGTACTGGTGCCAAAGATACTACGCGATGCGACGATATGATCACCGGCCTGTAACAATGCGGCACAGGTGCTGAGGATCGCCGCCATGCCCGATGCCGTCGCCACACAACTCTCACCGCCCTCCATCGCGGCCAGACGCTGCTCGAAGGTCCGCACCGTGGGGTTGGTGAAACGGGAATAGATATTGCCCGGTTCATCACCGCCAAAGCGTGCCGCGGCCTGCGCCGCACTCTTGAACACATAGCTCGAGGTGGGAAAAATGGCCTCGGAGTGTTCCCCTTCATTGGTCCTTGCCTGTCCGGCCCGCACCGCCAGTGTCTCCAGTGCCCAATCGTCTATATCATTCATAATGTTGACCTCGCATCCAACAAACTAAAATTCTTTTCAAGCCAGATTGACTTGCTATGGGCAAAAAAAAACCCACGTCAGCATTCGCTAAAGTGGGTATCCCTCTCTTTAGCAGTATTTTTAGAGCGCCCGCAAGCTGACTATCAAATCGGCGCTATGCAATAAGAGTATGTAATCGTTTTACCGATGTCAACTCCTGTTTGTTGGTCAGGAGTTATTGTGCATCTCCACCACTTCGTTATCCTTGGCGGATTCGCTACGGGTGGTATCGTTACGCAACCGGTCGATACGCGCCAGATATTCTTCGCTCACATCGCCGGTGACATATTCGCCGTTAAAGACCGAGGTATCAAAGCGTTTGATATTCGGTGCCTTCTTGTTGACCGCACGGATCAGGTCGGCCAGGTCCTGGTAGATCAGCCAGTCGGCGCCGATCGCCGCGGCGATCTGTTTGTCATCGCGGCCGTGGCCGATCAGTTCATTGGCCGAGGGCATGTCGATGCCATAGACATTCGGGAAACGCACCGGCGGCGCGGCCGAGGCAAAGTACACCTTGTTGGCGCCGGAGTCACGGGCCATCTGGATGATCTGTTTAGAGGTGGTGCCACGCACGATGGAGTCATCGACCAGCAGGACATTCTTGCCTTTGAATTC
>JAHEDB010000195.1 GCA_024641465.1 Chromatiales bacterium
CGATACCAAAATCGTTAGCCTGTTGCTCGATGCCGATGCCGACCTGCATGTACGTGATAAGGATGGTATGAGCGCCATGATGCTGGCGGCCTGTAAGGGGCATCACGAGGTTGTGCAATTGCTGCTGGCCCGCGGCGCCAATGTCCATGCCGTGAATAATGATGCAGAGACATCATTGTTCTGTGCCGCCGCCGGAGGGCACACTGCACTTATGGCACTCTTGCTCAAGCATGGCGCAGACATTAATCAGCGTGACAAGGATGGGGAAACGGCACTGTTTGCCGCCACCGTCAGCCGGCAGGCCAATGCGGTGCGGTTTTTACTGCAACGCGGGGCAGACCGCGCGATTACTGACAGTAACGGTAAAACCGCGCATGACATTGCCGAGAAAAACCGCTTTCACGACATTGCAAAACTGCTCGACTGAATAACGAATCAATGCAACACAAATCATTATCACCGTATCGAAGCGGTAAGGAGGAAACATGAACGACAAGTATTTTATCCGGTATCTGCTGGTGATATGTAGCCTTGTGTTTAGCAGCACTGCCCCGGCGGCCACACCCAGCGCCGCCATGCTGGCCAACACCTGCGCCGGTTGCCATGGCACCAATGGCTCCAGTGTCGGCCCCGCCAGCCCGACCATCGCCGGTATCTCTCGTGACTATTTTATCGAAACCATGGAGGCCTACCAAAAAGGTGAACGCCCCTCCACCATCATGGCGCGCATCGCCAAGGGCTATACGAACGAAGAGATCAAGCTGATGGCCGACTTTTTTTCCAAACAAAAATTCATCCGCATGACCCAAAAGTATGATGCCCAAAAGGCCGACACAGGCAAGAAGCTGCACAAGAAGTATTGTGAAAAATGTCATGAGAAAGGCGGTCGTTCGCCCAAGGATGACGCCGGGATCCTGGCTGGCCAGTGGGAACCCTATCTGCGCTTTAGCATGCTCGACTTCACCAGCGGTGATCGCTCGATGGAGAAGAAAATGAAGAAGAAGATGGAAGAGTTGAATAAAACGCATGGTGACAAGGGTGTCGATGCCCTGATTCACTACTACGCCAGTCAAAGTAAATAGAGGAGGTAACAGCCATGTCCAACATGAACCGTAGAGATTTTCTCACCCTCACCGGTGGGGCGGTTGCCGTTTCGGCGCTGGGCTTCCCCATGCTCAGCTTCGGCGCCGGCAAGCGTGTGGTGATCGTCGGCGGAGGCATCGGTGGTGCCACTGCCGCCAAATATATCCGGATGGCCGACGCCTCCATTGATGTCACCCTGGTCGAGGCCAATCCCGATTATTACACCTGTTTTCTCAGCAATGAGATCCTCGGCGGTAATCGTGAGATCGACTCCATCCGCTTTGGTTACGGCGGCCTGCAGAAGCACGGTGTGAAGGTCATTCACGATACCGTCACCGGCATCGACCCTGTCGCCAAAAAGGTCAGCACCCAGGGCGGTCAAAGCCTGGCCTATGACGCCTGTATCGTCTCGCCCGGCATCAGTTTCGATTGGGATGCCATCAAGGGTTACAATGCCAAGGTGGCCGAAACCATTCCGCACGCCTGGAAGGCGGGACCGCAGACCACGCTGCTCAGGAACCAGATCCGGGCGATGAAGGATGGTGGTACGGTGGTGATCGTGGCCCCACCCAATCCGTTCCGCTGTCCCCCGGGGCCGTATGAACGGGCCAGTCAGATCGCCTGGTATCTGAAAAACCATAAACCAAAATCCAAGGTCATCATCCTGGATAACAAGAAGACCTTTTCCAAGATGAAGCTGTTCACCGCCGGTTGGCAGCGGCATTATGGCTTCAATACCAATAACAGCATGATCGAATGGATCAGCGGCGATGCCGGTGGCAAGGTCACGGCCATCGATGCCAGCAAACGCATCGCCATTGCCGATGTGGATTTCAAGGCCGATGTGCTGAATGTGATCCCACCGCAAAAGGCCGGCACGATTGCCATTACCGCCGGACTGGTAAATGACAAGGGCTGGTGCCCGGTGGTACCGAAGACCTTTGAATCCACCATGCACAAGGGCGTCTATATAATTGGTGACGCCGCCGTGGCCGATCCCCTGCCCAAATCCGGTTATGCCGCCAACTCCGAGGCCAAGGTCTGCGCCGCCGCCGTGGTGGCCCGCCTCAATGGCAAGGAAGATCCGGTACCGTCGTACGTCAATACCTGTTACAGCCTGATCACACCGGATGACGGCATTTCAGTCGCGATGGTATATCGACTCGATGAGGCAGGTAAGATCATCGCGGTCAAGGGGTCTGGTGGATTGACTCCCGACAATGCCAGTGATGCCATGCGCAAACGGGAAGTCGCCTATGCCCATTCGTGGTTTAATAACATCACCCACGATACCTTCAAGTAGGCGTAGCAGAAGTCCTAAAGTACAATCGGCCCATCAGGCGATCTCCCCGTCTGATGGGCCGGTGGTTTAGCTAAGCCTGGGTTGTTATTGAAGTTTGAGCTGGGCGAAGTCTCTGACCTGTGGGTGAGCGGCCGTAGCATCCGGCTCGCTATCGCGCACCAGCCAGTTGGTGTGCATACCGGTGGCCCTTGCTGCATCCAGCTCTTCTTTAATATCCGACAGGAATAATATCTCTGCGGCAGGCAAACCAATCTCTTTGATGATGGTCTGGTACGCAGCGGCTTCCCGTTTGTTGCCAATACGAGTATCAAAGTAACCGCTGAATAGCGGTGTCAGATCACCCGCATCGCTGTGGCCGAATAATAGTTGTTGCGCCTTCACTGAACCGGAGGAAAAAACATACAGGCGAATGCCCTGCGCCTGCCATTTTTTTAAATATTCAACCGCATCGTGATACATATGGCCGGTAAAATCACCATTCTTATATCCCGCCTCCCAGATCATCCCTTGCAGGGCCTTTAAGGGGGTGATCTTTTTATCTTCGGCAATCCATCGCAACAACTGCTCGATGACGCCATCGAGCGAGAGGGCCGCGCCTGCCTCAGCCCGCACGGCATCGAGATGCGATGCCACCGCCGGGTCTTCTGCATGACTCTGAACAAACTCCGCCAGATGCTCCCTGGCGTAGGGAAACAGGACCTCGTGGACAAAGGAGATCGACGAGGTGGTACCCTCGATATCGGTGACAATGGCGCGGATCATGCCAGTTCGGCCACCACGTCATCAAATGCCGGGAAACGTGTCGCGATATCGCTGCCGGTGAAGTTGCCTTCCCAACCGTTCGGCGTGGTGAAAAAACGGATACACTTGAAGGCGGGGTTCTCACCCATGTCAAACCAGTGGGTGGTGTTGGCCGGGACGCTGATCAGGTCCCCCTTCTCACACAACACCATGTAAACCTTGTCGGCCAGATGCAGATAGAACAGGCCGCTGCCATCGACAAAAAACCTCACCTCAAAATCAGCGTGGGTGTGCTCGGCGAGAAACTTTTTGCGGAAGGCCGCCTTGTCGGGGTGATTGGGTTGCAGGCTCACCACGTCGACCGAGGTGAAGCTGTATTTTTTGTTTAATACGTCGATGGAATCCTGGTAGGCGGCCGTCACCTCGTCCTGGCCGGCATCACTGCTCAGGCTCTTGTTGGCCTGCCAACACTCAAACTGCACACCCTGTTTGGCCAGGCGCCCGGCGATGGTCGGGTGGTCGGTGATGGTTTCAAGAATCTCGGGGTTATCGTCCTGACAGATCATTAATGCGCTCATGGTTTTGCGACTCCTCTCATCCTCAGTTCACATTCAAATAAAAATTCGAAGGCCTCGACGTGTCGCAGGGCATCATCGACCGTCTCACCCCAGGTATAAAAACCGTGGCCGTTGATCAGATAACCGTGTATCGGTCCTTCGCTTTGCACATATTCATCGACCTTCGCCGCCAGACGCTCGATATTCTGGTCATTGGCAAACACCGGCACCGTCACCGTACAACTGTGGCTGTCATTGCCGGGAAATGCCTTGAGCAATTCATAGTCCTGCAAAATCAGATATTCACCGGCCAGCCGCGACAGCAGAGTGGCATTCACCGAGTGGGGGTGCAGGATGGCCCGGGCGGAGGGAAAGCGGTTATAGATCTGGATATGCAGGCCGGTCTCGGCCGAGGAGCGGCGCCCGTCGAGTGAGCGGCCGGTGGCATCGACCCGCATGATATCGTCCTTCGTCATCCGGCCCTTGTGTCGACCGGAGACGGTGATGGCGATCTCACCATTGGTCAGGCGGGCGGAAAAATTGCCACTGGTGGCCGGCACCATGCCCTGGGCATACAGGCTCTGGCCGGCGGCAATCAGCTCGGTCGAGCGGCTGGTAAATTCATTATCATTCTGATCCGGCATAACGGCCCCCAGGGGAAAAAGTCACCGTATCCTATCAGCTTGTCGGTATGAGGTTAAGCCTTGCCAGGCGTTGTTCAGTGCAACTTTTGCACGCTTATCGCCTGTCTCCAGCCGACAGGCCTTGCTCCGGCCCAGGTGGCAGGGCCAGTGGGAAGGGTATTGCTACTGATGCTTGATATAGACTGGTATCACTTCACCGATATAGGAATCATAACTCCAGATGCGGTTTTTACCGAGGGCCTTGGCGTTGTAACAGGCGACATCCGCAGCTTGCAGGACATCAATGGGGCGGCCACTCATGATATTGATCGACACCATACCGATACTGACTCCGACCCGATGGCTGGCGCCCCGCCAGTCAAACTTGAAGGCATTGACCTTGCGCCGGATGTTTTCTGCGATATCGCGTCCCTGTTGAACATCGCAACTGTTGAGTAGTACGCCGAATTCATCCCCGCCGAGACGGGCAATGACATCACTGCGACGAACGCAGGTCTCCATTTCGGCAGCAATCCTCTGTAATAATGCATCGCCGGCCGAATGGCCGCTTATGTCATTGACGGTTTTGAATTCATCCAGGTCCAGATACAAAAGGATATGTTCATTGTCGTAGCGAGTGGCGTTATCAACAAATTCCTGCAGATGTGTTTCAAACTCCAGCCGGTTAGCCAGTCCGGTGAGGGGATCATGCCTGACCTGCCAGGATAATTGCCGCTCAATCGTGCGCGCGTGGGTCATGTCACGAAACACGACCACCTTGCCGATTAATCTGTTCTGCTTGCTGAATATCGGCGAGGTATTGTTCTCAATAATATATTCCAGCCCATTGTGCGTTTTCAGCACGCTGAATCGTTGCATACC
>JAHEDB010000196.1 GCA_024641465.1 Chromatiales bacterium
CGGCCATCAGGGCCTTGACGACCTCCTTGCCGCCATGCACACCGCCGGTGACCGCCAGTGACAGTTTTACCTGGCCGTATAAAATGGCTATCCAGCGGATGCGCAACAAGGCCTCCATGGAAGAGGAGTATTCCAGCTTCGGTTTGACGTGCAGGGTCTCCAGGTCGATATCGGGCTGATAGAAGCGGTTGAACAACACCACGCCATTGGCGCCGGCGTCTTCCAGTTGTTTGACCATGTGGGCGACGGAACTGAACTGGGATGAGAGCTTCATGGTGATCGGAATACTGACATGACGACGTAATTCCCTCAGCAGTTCCACATAACGATCTTCCACATACTGACTGGACTCAAAAATATTGGTCGGTATGTAATAGACATTCAGTTCCAGGGCATCGGCGCCCGCCGCCTGTAATTCCTTGCCGTGACTGACCCAGCCGTCCATGGAGATACCATTGAGACTGGCGATGATCGGAATCGACAGGCTCTGCTTGAGTTTTTGCAGCTGCTCCAGATAATTATCCAGTTCATTCTTGAAGTCGACAGGCTCAGGATGAAAACTGTCGGCCTCGCCATGACCGATGCCCTGTTCCACCAGGAAGCGGCTGAAGTGTTCCGCCTCGCTGCGGGTCTGTTCCTCGAACAGCGAGTGCATTACCAGGGCCGGAGCGCCTGCATCTTCCAGTTGTCGGGCCTTGTCCAGCTCGCGGCTCAACGGGGAGGCGGAGGGGACGATAGGGTGGGCCAGTTTGAGCCCGAGATATTCACACGACAAATCGACCATCACTTTTTCTCCGGTTGCGGGGTTATTTTTGTTGTTGGACTGGCGACGGCAGGTTTGCTCTGTTCATCCCAATCGATCTCGGATAACTGTTTATAATATTGGTAACGGTGCTGCACCTGGTGTTGCGCCTGCTTGAGAAAACGGTCGGCATCCTCCGGGTGTGAACGCCACAGCATACTGAAACGGGTTTCCGTCTTGATGTAGTCTTCATACGGTATGGACGGGGCGGCCGAGTCGAGGTGCAGGGGATTCTTGCCTTCGGCAACCCGTTTCGGATCAAAGCGAAACAACGGCCAGTGACCACTCTTCACCGCCATGTCCTGCTGTCGATGGTTGAACGCCATATCCACCCCATGGGCGATACACGGTGAGTAGGCGATGATCAGCGAGGGTCCATCATGGGCCTCGGCCTCGAGGAAGGCGCGCAGGGTCTGCACATCCTTGGCGCCGTAGGCAACGTGGGCGACATAGACATTTTCATATTCCATGGCGAGCAGGGCGAGATCCTTTTTGCCATTAGCCTTACCACCGGCGGCAAATTTTGCCACTGCACCGCGTGGTGTTGCCTTTGACTTCTGGCCACCGGTATTGGAGTAGACCTCGGTATCGAGTACCAGGATGTTGACGTTATAACCCGTTGCTAACACATGATCGACACCGCCATAGCCGATGTCATAGGCCCAGCCGTCACCACCGATGATCCACACGCTCTTGCGCGACAGCATGTCGGCCAGTTGTAACAGGTCAGTGGCCTGCGGACTGGTGATCTTTTTCAGTTGTTGTTTGAGTTGTTCGATGCGCGTACGTTGCTCGGCGATACCCGCCTCGGTGGATTCATCTGCCTTCAATAGTGCATCGACCAGCTCACCCTTGAGTTTTGGGCGGAGTTGTTCGAGCAGTTCACAGGCATACTCATGTTGCTTCTCCACGGCCAGACGCAGACCCAGACCAAATTCGGCATTGTCTTCAAACAGCGAGTTATTCCAGGCCGGGCCGCGGCCAGCGGCGTTCTTGCTCCAGGGGGTGGTCGGCAGGTTACCGCCATAGATCGATGAACAACCTGTGGCGTTGGCCACCAGCATACGATCACCGAACAACTGACTGGCGAGTTTGATATAGGGCGTTTCACCGCAACCGACGCAGGCGCTGGAAAATTCAAACAGCGGTTGCAGGATCATGCTGCCCTTGATGGTGGAGTTCTTCAACAGGCTGCGATCATATTCCGGCAGGGTCAAAAAGAAATTCCAGTTATCCCGTTCCGGTGCGCGTAGCGGCGCCTGCGGGGCCATGTTGAGGGCCTTGCGGCTGGCATTGGACTTGTCGCGGATCGGGCAGATGTCGACACACAGACCGCAGCCGGTACAGTCTTCCGGGGCAAGTTGATAAGTGATGTGCGTGCCCTCGGGAAATTCCTTGCCGCGGGTGGCGCGATGCTTAAATGTAGCAGGGGCCTTTTTGGTGAGCTGCTCGGAAAAGATCTTGCTGCGAATCGCGCCGTGCGGACAGACCAGCGGACACTTGCCGCAATCGGTACACAGCTCCATTTCCCATACCGGGACCTCAAGCGCCAGATTGCGTTTTTCCATGGCGGCCGTGCCGGTGGGATAGGTGCCATCGATGGGCATGAGGCTAACGGGAATGTCATCACCATGCCCGCTGATAATCCGACCGGTGACCTGTTTGATAAAGTCGGGAGCATTGTCCGGCACCGGTGGCGGGATCTCCAGCGTACTGTTGACCGTTGTTGGTATGTTGATCTCATGCAAGGACGCGATGGCCGCATCGATCGCCTTGTTGTTGAAATCGATAATGCGCTGGCCTTTTTTGCCATAGGTCTTTTCCACCGCATCCTTGATCGCCTGGATTGCCTGGTCACTTGGCAGAATACCTGAGATAGCGAAGAAACAGGTTTGCATGATGGTGTTGATGCGTTTACCCATGCCGGTCTGTTCGGCCACGGCATAGGCATCGATGGCATACAGCTTGATCTGTTTATCGATGATCTGTTGTTGCATGTGTTTAGGCAGCGAGCCCCACACCTGATCGACAGCCAGGTTGGAATTTAACAGGAACACGGCACCCTTGGCCGCCTTGTCGAGCATGTTATAGCGTTCCAGAAACACCGGTTGATGACAACCGATGAAGTTGGCGTCATTATCGCCGATCAGATAAGTGGAACGAATCGGATTGGGGCCGAAGCGCAGGTGCGAGACCGTGACCGCGCCGGATTTTTTCGAGTCATACACAAAGTAGCCCTGGGTATAAAGATCGGTGGCCTCGCCGATGATCTTGATACTGTTCTTATTCGCACTTACCGTCCCGTCACTACCCAGTCCATAAAACATGGCCTGAAAGTGTTCGTTATTGGCGTCGGTGCGAAATGCCTGGTCCCACTCCAGGCTGGTATGGGATACATCGTCGTGAATACCAATCGTAAAATGATTTTTGGGTTTGTCTTTATTCAGCTCATCAAACACACTCTTGATCATCCCCGGAGTGAACTCCTTGGAGGACAGGCCATAACGTCCGCCGGTGACGATGGGCATGCGGGCAAACTTGCTGTCTTCGTTACAACAGTGTTGTGCCAAAGCCGTGACGACATCTTTATACAAAGGTTCGCCATCGCAGCCGGGTTCCTTGGTGCGATCCAGTACGGCAATCTTTTTCACACTGGCCGGGATGGCTGCCAGCAGGGCGCTGGTATCGAAGGGACGATACAGGCGCACCTTGATCATGCCGATGGCCTCGCCCTGGGCCTGTAAATATTCCACGGTCTCCTGCGCGGCATCGGCGCCGGAGCCCATCAGGATGATCAGGCGCTCGGCATCTTTATCACCCAGATATTCAAACAGCCGGTACTGACGCCCGGTCAATTTGCTGAATTGATCCATACTCCCCTGCACAATGCCGGGCATTTTTTCATAGAAGGGATTAACGGTCTCACGCCCCTGAAAATACACATCGGGATTTTGCGAGGTGCCGCGAACCACCGGATGATCCGGTGACAGGGCACGTTGGCGATGGGCCTGGATCGCCTCCATCGGTAACATCGCCCGGATGGTGTCCGTCTCAAGGACGTTGATCTTCTGAATTTCATGCGAGGTACGAAAACCGTCAAAGAAGTGCAGTATTGGGATGCGTGATGCCAGTGTCGCTGCCTGGGCGATCATCGCCAGATCCTGCGCCTCCTGCGGATTGTTGGAGGCCAGCATGGCAAAGCCGGTCATGCGTACCGACATAACATCACTGTGATCACCGAAAATGGATAATGCCTGACAGGCGAGGGAGCGGGCGGCAATATGAAACACCGTCGGGGTCAGTTCCCCGGCGATCTTGTACATATTGGGGATCATCAGCAGCAGGCCCTGTGAGGCGGTAAAGGTGGTGGCCAGGGAGCCGGCCTGCAAGGCACCGTGGATCGCCCCGGCGGCGCCGGCCTCACTCTGCATTTCAATGATACGCGGCACCGTACCCCACAGGTTGGGCTGTTCCTTTGAAGACCATTCGTCGGCCCATTCCCCCATGGGAGAGGCGGGGGTGATGGGATAGATGGCGATGACTTCGTTGGTGAGATGGGCAATACTGGCGGCGGCCTGATTACCATCGATAGTGAGCGTGGAACCCTTGGTCATGACGACTCCTGCTGATGTACCTGTTCACCTAATCCTAGCGACTGGGATCAAAAAGGGTAATTGATCAGGATCATTTTTTGACCTGAAGTCTTAAAAAAGATATGCCTTATGTCAATGATAGGCGGCATCGAAGCGGGCGGTGGAGAATCCACTCAGCCTTTGGGTGCCGCGTTTGTTGCCGACCAGGATGAGGGGGATGCCGCCACCGCCCAGGGATTGGTACTCTTTTTTTGCCTGAGTCGATTTATCGATGTCTCGCTCGGAATAGGCGATACCCTTCTGTTTAAAGTAGGCCTTGGCCTTTTTGCAGAAGCCACACCATTCAGCGGAATACATGATGACCTGGCGTGGCTGAAGTCTGGGTAGTTTGTTATTGCCGTTAGTGTGCGCCGGGGTTTTATCGTTACGCGGGGTGTATTCAAATTTTGGCAGCGTGCTGCCGGAGTAGCTGTTGATGGTCGACTTCAATTCGACGGGTTTGGCGCGGGTATTAACCGAAGGGGTATCCGCGAAGTGTACATTGCCCTCGGCGTCAGTCCACTTGTAGATCTCCGCTCGCCCAGGACTGGATGTCAGTGCTATTAGCACTATCAGGACAGGGTATATGCCTTTTTTGTGAAATCGATTCATCGCGTTCAGTCTAAGACAATATTGCCAAAATGACTAATCCGCCTCCCGCTCCAGGGTGCAACAATGACTCAGTTCCGGTGGTATTGCGGTTAAGATACTGCCCGTTACCGGGTTGGGACGAAACGTGGTA
>JAHEDB010000197.1:0-3540 GCA_024641465.1 Chromatiales bacterium
CCGCGAAATGGAATCCCGCCTCAGCGGCCAGGACGTCGCCTTCGACCTGCGTGATGACGAGGACGAAGAGAACACCTATTCCCCGGCCACCTATCTGGCGGACAATTCGCATGAACCCTCGCAACTGCTCGAGGCCAGCAACTGGGAGGCCGATTCCAACGAACGCCTGCACTACGCCATCGAAACCCTCGACGACCGTAGCCGCGACATCGTCCAGCGCCGCTGGCTGGCCGACAACAAGGCCACCCTGCAGGAACTGGCGGATGAATACAGCGTCTCCGCCGAGCGGATTCGCCAGCTGGAAAATAATGCGATTAAGAAACTGAAATTGAGCTTGATGGCAGCGTAATAGACATCCTGCTAACACAAAAAGGCCTCTTTCAGAGGCCTTTTTTTATGCCCTGTTATCAATGTATTCAAAGTGCATAGTTGAATCGCTACCGCGATATCTTATATTCGGTAAAGTAGCTCGGGCGCAATCTTATTGCGCCGCATGTGTTGAAATATCGAGATATGGTATTCGCTTAGACGAAACGAGCATGGAGACGCGTTTCCAGGTCACTTGCTTTTTTGACTCATTCGGCGCAATGAGATTGCGCGTTATTTAAACATGAATGCCAATTCAGAGGGACGGGTCCCCCTTGATTGCGATAGCGCGACCGAATAAAGAAAGACAGGAGGCACATCATGAGCTTGCCGCGCTATCGCTCGCAATGACAGCCCATTACAAGGTCATCGGTATATATTGATAAAACTTCCGACCCAGACATTCCTCCAATATCAACCCCAAGCGCCCCTTGCGGCTGATCGCAAAATATTCCTGGCGGCGTTTGCTGAGGATGGAATAGATCTTCCGGTTAAAGAAGTAGTGATCGAACTTTCCCAGTTCACGGATAATGACATCCAGCTCAGGATCCGGTTTGTTTATCTTTAGATTGAAGGCCTGAAAGTCTTTCAGCTTTTGTAGTTTTCGCTGGTTGCGCTCTGATTGGCGGTCGGCCTTGGCGCGTAGGTAGCTGACGGGATTGCCGGTGAATTTTTTCTTTTTGACGGTGGTGGTGACGCTGCTGTCATGGCGGCGATAGAGTACCAGTTTTTTATCCACCGCATGGATGGTGCCGAGGCGACTGGCGAGGTAGGCCAGCCAGTGGTCGTGGTAGATCGAGTCGGGCAGGGTATCGATGTAGTGCAGCAGATCGCGACGGAACAACATGGTGTGGGCGGCGACGCAGTTGCTGTAGTAGAACGCGCGGTGATTATTGCCCGAGATGAAATTGATCTTCAGCGAGTCGCGGAGTGATTTTCCCAGCGGCCTTCCGTTCTCATCCACCAGTTCGGAGTTGGAATAGACCAACAGATGGTCGTCGGCCTCGTTGAGCAGGGTTTGTAGTTTTTCCGGCAGCCAGATGTCGTCCTGGTCACAGGGAGCGATATAACGACCTTTGGCTAGCTTCACAGCCGAGCTAAAATTGCGGATGAAGCCGAGGTTTTGCGGGTTGATGCTGTAATGGAAATTATCGTGGCTGATGTAGGATTTGAGTATCTGCACCGTGGCATCGCTGGAGACATCATCGGCCACGATAATCTCAAAGTCCTGGCAGGTTTGCGCGAACAGGGAATCGAGTTGCTTTTTTAAAAACCGTTCGCCGTTATAGGTCGGCAGGATAATCGAGACCAGCGGGGTTGTCATCGTCTTAGTTCAGACTTGCCTTGTAGCCTTCAAGTTCGCGTCGGTAATACTTTTCCTGTTGCTCATTAAAGCATTTATCAGACAGTTCAATATTGGAGAACTTTGATCGACACAGACGATAGTTGTGCTCATCGGCCTTGTATTGACGGAAATCACTGGTTGCCTTGCCGATAACAGTCTGCGCCTCCGTTTGGCAAATCGTCTTTCTGCCGGCCTGAGGCTGCTGTTGATATTTCTTACTCGTCATGCAAATTTGTTCCGCTTCGTTCCTAAATCTGTCAGTCGAGATGTACTTTTCTTCCTTGACCAGTGCGCACCCAGTCAGAATAAGCAGATTCAAGAGCAAGAGTATTTTTATCACCGCCATCCCCCTTTGTCTGTCAAACCATCCCGTGCCAGTGACGACTGGTGCCATGGTTACTTTGTATGTTCTTATCAGTTTGGTCTTTGCAGCAGAAATGTGAAAAGAATTTTTCACATAGTAGTAGGATATTTATTTTTTATCAATCCCGGTCTCTTCGCGGAGTTGTTTCAGGTCTTCATTCTGCTCGATATCGATATCCGGCACATCGACACCCAGGTCAACCTGCACGGCCGATGATCCAGCCTTGCGTGCCGGCTCCGGTTCGGGATCCTCCCCGCTCCCCTCAGCATCGCCCAGGTGAATGCCAACCTTTTCCCGTAACGCGGCGATCTCTTTTTCCAGATGTTCGGTGCCTTCGCTATTGGGGGCGTCCGAATAGATTCGGGAGTATTCCTTGACGATATTATCCATCGATTTGATACTGGCCTCCAACTCATCCTGTAGCTGCTGTTTTTCCTTGCGCAGTTTGGCCACAATGGATTTCAGTTCCGAGATTTTTTCCGCATCTGCCGCACTCCCCCCTTTGCCCGGGCTGCCGGTATCGCCGATGGCGACCGCCGCTTCACTAAGATGCGTCACGATACGTTGATAACTGTCACCTAACCGTTCCACATCATTATTGATCCCCATGGCATCGTCCATGTCCTTGCGCAGGATGATCTTCAATATCTTCGTGTAGAGTCCTTTTTCATAACCCGTCGCCTCCTCAGCACTCTTTGCCGCCCAGGCCTCATCCTGTGGCACCATATCGCCAATCACCGCCTTTAGTTTTTCGGTTCGACCGGGTAGATATTCCTTTATCTTGGCCTTTAACTCCTTGGCCAGTGCGACATCCTTGTGTCGCCTGCGTGAGTGCCGTACCTGCATGATACCGATAACAATCAACAGGAACAGTGAAATCTCCGCCGAGAACATCAACAGACCGGTCAAAAAATCTTCCTTGCTCAGACCGATCTGCCCAAGTATACCCATCGCCTGCTTTAACACGCCATCCAGCAAATGGATGGCCTGCTGCTGGTAGGGCGTGATAAACCCCAGAACCTTTTCCAATATTTCATTCATAATTGAGTGTCCACTTCTTCTTCCGTCTTAGCAGTCCCCTTTTTGGCGCGACGTTTTTTGATCATTATTACTATCATCATAATCAAACCAATAACAATGATGTTCACGCCGATGAACACACCGCCCACGTTCGTCCAGTCCACCTTGTCTTTGGGCTTGTCGCCCTGTCCGTGGCCGTCGGTTGCCTCGGCTTTATGCTCGGTCTTGTGTTCGTCTTGATGTTCATCTTTATGCTCAGCCGGGGGTGGAGTCGCTTCCGGTGTAGCCGAATGCTTGACGGCCTCCTCCGGCAGCTTCACGGCAAGAGCTTGCTTACCGGCCTCACCCAGTTTGTGGGTCAGGTCCATGCGCATTTGCTCGCCGTTGAAGCGTGTCCCCACCAGGGTCGCGCTAATCTCCTGTCCGGCATAATCAGCCGGGATCA
>JAHEDB010000197.1:3550-5164 GCA_024641465.1 Chromatiales bacterium
TCCAGCTCGCTCAGCTGAGGAATGATTTGTGCCTTGCCATCCGGCAGTTTTAATTGTATCGATACCGTTTCGCTGCGTAACATACTGGGGTCGACGCGGATGGTGGCCTCAAAACCCGCCGGATTCTTTTTGACATCGATCTGCGCCGGACTGCCACGCACTTCAAGGCGATGCTTTGACTCGCGATTGAAGGTATCGCTGATGACCTTCAGATTTAGTTCATAAATTCCGGGCTTGGTGAAATGTCCCGCCGTGCCGCTGTACACACCGTCGCCGGCAAAACTGTCCTTGCCCTGACCATCATCCAACAGGTCCACCACCGGCAGACTCTCGCTACCCAGGCGCCGATGCAGGGTAAAGCGCATCAGTGACAAGAGTTTTTTATCCGTGATGGTCCTGCGATCCTGCAACAGACGACTACGGATCACTATTTCATCGCCCAGCATGATGTTATTCGGCAGATTGTCGACCTTAAGACTGAGGTTGGTCACCACCATGACACGGTTATCCGGGTCGACCGTGGTATCCAGCTTCCATTCCCCCGGCTCGGGTTTGGAGACCGTGACCAGGTCATAATTCTTTTCATGGTGCCAGTCGATACTGCGTGGGTGCTGCTTGAAGGTATAGCGCTTGTCTGATGGAGAGATCACCGCCGCCGGCTTGCTATCGCCTGGAGCACGGAAGATCAGGATGGTAAAGTCGCGGACGCTCTTGTCGACCTTAAACTTGTTTTCCAATATGGGTACGGCATCGACATCGGCGGTCTTTTCAAACAGCTTGAGGAACATCCGTTCCAGTTCATCGGCGCTGTCGACCTGCACGAAACCACCGTCGGTCGCCATCGACAGGGTGCGCAGTAATTCCTCGTCGGTATTCTTTGACAGGGCAATGGTATGGACCTTGACCCCGGCATTCTTCAGGCGCGGCAGGATCTTTTTCAGGATCCGGTCACGCGAGGCGGCGTTCTTCGCCTTGTCCTTCGAGACATCCACCACCCCATCGGTCAATAAAATCAGGTTACGCTTGATGCGATGGTCCGGTTTGCCCCAGTCTTTGGTTGAGGCATTGAGGGCATCCTCGATGTTGGTGAGCTGGCCGCGCGAGTTAATCCGTGCAGCGCTTTGTCTGGCCTGCTGCCGCCACTTGTCGGTTACCATGCCGGGGCTGACCTGCAAGCTGGCGCGTTGATCAAAATTCCACACCCCTGCCCGTGAGTTCTTCGGCAGGATCCCGACCAGTAGACGCAACGCCGGCTGACGCAGGTTCTTCGGGTCGGTCTGTTTCATGCTGCCGGACACGTCGATCAACACACGCACTTCCGGCGTGGGCCCGGCGGCCAGTGCATCAGGCGACAGGGCGGACAGTAATAAAGTGAACAACGCGGCTTTATGCGCTAGTCGATGTGATTTTATCGTGTTGGGCATCCCGCCAATCCTTTTATCCGCCTGGGTGATAGACCTGAAATATGTATGCGCAATAAGCTTTTTATTGCCGGTGTCTAACTATTAACGGCTGAATCGACTGGAGATTTAGTTGGCGGTGAAAATATAACGGGCATAAAAAAACGGCCCGCAGGCCGTTTTTGACATCAATTCGGCGGGATTTAACCGGAAA
>JAHEDB010000006.1 GCA_024641465.1 Chromatiales bacterium
GCGTTTGATATTAAGTGATTGATTGCGAATATCATTTAATCACGCAATTGAGCAAGTTTGATGCGGGTCACAATATAACACCCGGGTTGGGATTCGGCTACGGTTGTTGCAGGCCCCCGCATAGCATTAGGCACGAGCGATGTTCGAGGTCATTCAGAAACAAAATTTATAACTATTTTAAAAACAATATGTTAGCTCACCGTATACGGTTAAAGCGCAAAGCATACCCTTGCAGGACACTTAAAAGTTATATGAAATCATCTCAATAAGAACACACTAATATAGTTGGGCAAGATACCAAAAGACATTACGAGTTTTATCTGCTGTCATCAAACTGATTTGTCCTGATCAACCCAAAAAATCAACTCAACAATAACTTTTCAAAACACCGCCAACATCAACACACAATGCCGGTAAATTACCGTTATTATTCGCCCTATACCAACCTATCCCAAACAGCTAATACCCCTCTCCACCCCATGCTACTATCATAAGAATCACTAGCCCGGGACATCACCGCTGCCAAGCCTATGAAACAGACCCTCAAAGAAAGCATCCGCCAGCAACGCCTGGCCCTGCAGGACAGCCTGGTCGAGCCCCTGGCGAGACTGGCGGCCGAGAGCGCCCGCCAATGGGACAGTCGCGAGGCCCTGGACGAGACCCTTACCGCCCATTTTGAGCGCATTCCCAAGTGCACCTTTCTCTACGCGCTGGACACCAAGGGCATACAGATCAGCGATAACGTGAGCCATACCGGTCTGTTACCCGAGCACTTTGGCCGCGACCGGTCGCAGCGGCCCTATATGAAGGAGGCCGTACCGGCCAGCGGCTTCCTGCTGTCCGAGGCCTATATCAGTCTGCGCTCTTCGCGGCCGTCGCTGACCGCCCTGCAACTGGTACGCGATGAGACCAGCGGCAAGGCACGGGGTTTTATCGGCGCCGATTTCGACCTGCGCAACCTGCCCTTCACCGCCGAACTCTATGAGGAACCGGCGCAGTGGCAGCAGATCAAGGGCGATGCGGCGATCCGCAGCACCCTGTTCCAGCAAAAGCGGGTCGATAGTCTGCTCGACAATGATATCGATCAGGCCATTTCCATCCTCACCGAACTGATGACCGTACGGGGCATGTTCCAGGGGGTGTTTCATTTTTCCAGCAGCCGCGCCACCATCTGGCTGGTGGATGACCCCTTCCGTTATCGTCTGCTGTCACACGCCGAGCTGTCCGATCCGGATATCTGTCTGGCCTATCCGGTTCGCCCCTACCCCAAGGATGCCCTCATCCCACCCAAGTCGGTCCGGCCAATACTAAAAAACCTCAAGGCATTACGTTTTGCCGATGACGTCATCTACCTGCGCTCGGCCTCGATCAATCTCTTCAACGGCCTGATCAGCCTGACCTTCTCCTGTGATGGTTCACACTACATGCCCTATGATGAATTTCTGGATAAGAATATCGGTTTCTGGCTGGGCAGTACTAGCTGAGCCAATCCACGAGGCTATAGATGAAATCCGTCTTCTGCGACAACCACACCATTTACCCATCGAAGATCGTCTGTGTCGGGCGTAATTACCCCGACCACATCAAAGAGCTGGGTAATGCCCTCCCGTCACAGCCCGTCATCTTCCTCAAACCCAATTCAGCGATTGCAAATCGGGTGATCTCCGACCCGCAAGATGAGATCCATTATGAAGCGGAGATATGTTTTCTTATCCAGGCCGATAAGCTCAGTGCCGTGGGTTTTGGCCTTGACCTGACCAAACGCACGCTTCAAACCAGACTGAAGACCGAAGGTCTGCCCTGGGAACGCGCCAAGGCCTTTGATAACTCCGCCGTGTTCAGCGAGTTTGTCAGCTTTAACGGCGATGTCGATACCTTGCGCATGGTGTTTTATATCAACGACAAACGGGTTCAACACGGCGCCTGCGAGCAGATGTTAAACAAACCGGCAGCATTATTAACGGAAGCCAAAACCTTTCTGTCATTCGAGGACGGTGACCTGCTCATGACCGGTACGCCGCAAGGTGTAGGCCCGTTGAAAACCGGTGACAGATATACCGGTCAAATCTTCACTCAGCAAAAACTCATCGTCGAAGCCAGCTGGATCGTGGAATAAAAAGTTCCAGACCAAAATAATTCTGTCAGGGAAATAGCCCCTGACAGTTAAGTTGGATCTAGCGCGCCAGATATTGCAGCTTATCGCCCACATCCAGCCACTGCTCCGCCTCGGGCAGGGGCTCTTTCACGTCATTGATGGCCGGCCAGTCCCTGGCCAGCTCGGCATTGAGGGCGATGTAGTGTAATTGTCCGGCCGGTACATCATCCTCGGCATAGATCGCCCCGGCCGGGCATTCCGGTACACACAGGGAACAGTCGATACACTCATCCGGGTCGATGACCAGGAAATTTTCCCCCTCTTTGAAGCAGTCATCGATGGGGCAGGCCTCCACACAATCGGTATATTTACAGCGAATACAGTTTTCGGTGACGACAAAGGTCATGATTTACTCCTATATATATGTACGAAGATTTCAGCCAATCCGCTGCAGGGCCCACTGCACCAGCTTGCGGACATCGGGGTCGACGTCTTCCTGAGCCTGTAACAGGTACGGCCTGGCCGACTTATCACCGATCTCACCCAGGGACGCCGCCGCCTCCTTGCGCAGATTGCTCATGCCGTGCCCCAGGGCCGAACCCAGCACCTCGACGGCCTTGCGGGACTTCAACTGGCCCAGGCTGCGGGCGGATTTGACACACACCTCCCAGTAACCATCATCCATCGCGGCGATCAGCGCATCGACGCATTCCTGCCGTCCCAGTTTGCCGATCACAAAGGCGGCCTCTTCACGGACCTGCCAGTTGTCATCCTGTAGCGCACCCTGCAGGACCTCGCAGGACTTGTCGGTCTTGGAAAACACCAGCGAACCGACGGCGACACGGCGCACCTCGGGATCAGCGTCGTTACGCGCCGCATCCATCAGGGCCAGCACCACCTCTTCCGCTTTCAGATAGGCCAGCACCCCCACCGCTTCACGTCGGACACTGGCATCAGCGTGGGTCAAACCCTGCAAGGCAATCTGTTGAGTCTCTGCGACACGATGTTCACGCAAGGCGCGGAGCAGAGCAGCCATGACAAAGCTGTCAGTCGTTGATTGCAAGGCCTTGATCAGGATTGGCGCGACACTACCGTCCTTGTTCTCAAATAAGGTCTCTGCCGCGGCCAGCCGCACCTTCTCCTCGCTATCCTGCAGGGCATCAACCAGGGCCTGGGCCACCGCGTCACCATCGAATTCATACAGCACCCGCGCCGCCTCCAGCCGCACGTCACCGTCTGCATCGCTCAAGGCCTTGATGGCCAGCAACTCCGCCTCCGGGTCGAAAGACACCTCGGCCAGTTCCATCACCGCGATGCGCCGTACGGCGGCATCGTCACTGGCGATCCGTTCGGCGACCTCATCGATGCCGCTTTCTTCTTCAAACATCAAACTCATTTTCGTGTCTCCCGTTTAGCGCAACAGATAGGGAATCGATACCGTCACCGCATTGGTGGGGCAATCCGCCTCACACGGCATGCAGTACCAGCATTCGTCATATTTCATATAGGCCGTACCCTTCGCCATATCGATGGCCAGCACGTCGAGTGGACAGACATCGACACACACGGTGCAGCCCTTGTCGGCGATGCAGGCATCGGCATTGATGGTGACGGGCACGTTGGTAGGTGTATAAGCTAATGGCATTTCAATTCTCCTTCGGTTACGCGCTGGTCGAGGCGACACGCAGTTTGCTGTAGGCGCCCTTCTCTTCGTCATTCAGTTCAACAATATAGGGGGCGATCTCACGCTTGAAACATTCCGGCTGATCGGTATCGCCCTTGATGGTCTGCACATGGCAATACCAGTTGGCGTCATCGGTCTGTGGATAATCCACCCGGTAGTGATACAGGCCCCAGCGACTCTCGGTGCGATACAGCGAGGCGGCCGCCGCCATCTCGGCACAGTCGAGGATGAACTGCATCTCGGTGGCGCGCATCAACTCGTGCGGGTCACTGGCGCACAGGTATTGCAGGTCATCGCGGATCTCGCTGAACCGCTCCATACCGATCTCCATCTTCTTGGTGACCTTGGGCGGTTGCAGATAGTCGTTGACCATGCGGCGCAGTTTGTATTCCATTTGATAGGGCGTGATGCCGTCCTGGCGTTGCAGCGGCGCCAGCACACGGGCCTTTTCCATTTCGATCTGTTGCATATCCAGTTCGGCGAACTCATGGCCGGCGCAATACTCGGCCGCGTCCTGGCCGGCGATGGCGCCATACACAAAGGCCCCCAGCATATAATTGTGCGGCACGCAGGCCAGGTCACCGGCGGCATAGATACCGGGCACCGTGGTGCGGGCGTTTTCATCCACCCATACCCCCGAGGCGCTGTGGCCACTGCAAAAGCCGATTTCCGAGATATGCATCTCGACCATGCGTTCGCGATAGTTATTGCCGCGCCGTTCATGGAAACGACCACGACTCGGGCGTTCATTGCTGTGCAGGATCACCTCGATCTCGTCGATGGTCTCTTCCGCCAGGTGATCGAGTTTGAGGAACACCGGGCCGCGACCGCTCTCCAGTTCGCGATAGAACTCCAGCATCATCTGTCCGGACCAGTAATCGCACTCGATAAAGCGCTGGCCTTCGGCGTTGGCGGTGTAGCCGCCGAAGGGACCGGTGACGTAGGCGCAGGCCGGACCGTTGTAATCCTTGATCAACGGATTGATCTGATAACACTCCAGGCCGGACAGTTCCGCACCGGCATGATAGGCCAGGGCATAACCGTCACCGGCATTGGTCGGGTTCTCGTAGGTGCCGAACAGATAACCGGAGCTGGGCAGACCCAGCCGCCCGGCGGCGCCGGTACAGAGGATCACCGCCTTGGCCTGGATCACCGCAATCTCGGCGGTGCGTGAATTGAGCAACACCGCCCCGGCCAGCTCACCGTGCTTGCCGGTCAGCAGGCGTGTCACCATAAAGCGATTGATGACCTTGACGCGATGTTTCTTCAATTGCCGATAGAGGATGCGTTTCATATGATGCCCTTCCGGCATGGGCAGCACATAGGTGCCCATGTGGTGGACCTTCTTGACATTGTAATCGCCGGTCTCGTCCTTCTCGAATTTCACCCCCCAGCTATCGAGCAGGTTGATCATGTCAAAACTCTTCTGGGCATAGGCCATCACCGTCTTCTGGTTGACGATACCGTCATTCGCCACGGTGATCTCCTTGACGTATTGTTCCGGCGTGGCATGGCCGGGGATGACGGCGTTATTCAAACCGTCCATGCCCATACTGATGCAACCGCTACGTTTGACGTTAGCCTTTTCGAGCAAGACCACATTGAGCTTTGGGTTGGCCTGTTTGGCCTTGACCGCCGCCATGGGTCCCGCCGTACCACCGCCGATGACCAGCACATCGACCTGCATAATTGTTTCTGAATTGTCTGTAGTCATAGTTTCACATCCCGTTTTGTCATTAACGTCTTTGCACTGAAAATTGATATTGATATACATCACCCCGATAAGAGAGGTATTCGAAGTCCACCGGCCGCCCCGCCTTGTCCCTGACCAGGCGTTGAATACGCAACAGGGGGTCCCCCGCCTCGACCTTGAGGTATTCGGCCATCTCCACATCCGCGCCGATGGCGCCGACCTTCAGCTCCGCCGTGTCCAGCGAAATACCGAATTCATTTTCCAGCATCGGAAAAATAT
Organism: Chromatiales bacterium; assembly: GCA_024641465.1. Classification (GTDB taxonomy): domain Bacteria; phylum Pseudomonadota; class Gammaproteobacteria; order UBA6429; family Thiohalophilaceae; genus JAHEDB01. The sequence continues at coordinate 5,752 of JAHEDB010000006.1, forward strand.
CCTGTGCCAGATCCCGCCCCAGCAACTGACTGCCGATATCGAGCGGGAAATAACTGATGTCGAGTGACACCGGGTCGATATTCAGATAACGGATCCGCCGCACCTCCAGCACCCGTTCGTTGTGTTGCAGGCGCAACGCGGCGATGACCTCCTGATTGGGGCGCAGCTCCTGAATGGCCAGCACCTTGGTCGAGGTCTCATAACCCTTGGGCGCCATGGCCTCGCCGAAACCCTCCAGGCGCTGGATCTCCTGTACCACCTTGTGCTTGGCGACAAACGAACCCTTGCCCTGCACGCTGAAGATCAGGCCTTCCCGATGCAGGTCGCGCAGCGCCTGACGTACCGTGATGCGGCTGACACTAAAACTCTTCATCAGATTGCTTTCCGAGGGCAGGCGCTCGTGCGGGGCAAAACCGCCATCGAGGATGCGTTGCTTGAGGCTGTCCTTGATCTGTAGATACAGCGGCTGCGCGGTTTGTGCATCGATGCGGCCCAGACTCAGATTAGTGCTGTTCATGACCGCACCCCATATAACATGTCATGACAAGTGTTCCGCCTGATAGTGTCTTTAACCATGTCCGGCCCCTTTAGTGTTTTGTGTCGACAGGTATCCCGGCCAGAAACCCGGCCAGGGAGTTTATTTCCACTTCCGACAGTGACCTGGCGATGTAGCGCATCACCCCCACGACATCGTTGTCACGTTGTCCGGTTTTGAAATCCTGTAATTGCTTAAGCAAATAAGACGGTAATTGATTGGCCAGGCGCGGCGTCTCACTCAGACCTTTTCCACGTTCGCCATGACAGGCCGCGCAGGCCGGTACCCGGGGTTGTTGTTTACCCTGGAAAAAGATCTGTTCGCCGAGCCGCGTATCAACCGGCTGCCTGATCGGCGGCAAGGTCGGGCCCTGTGCACTGAAGTAATCCGCCACCGCCTCGATCTCCGCATCGCTCAGCAGTTCGGCCACGCTCTGCATATTGCCGCGCCGTTTACCACTGCGAAAATCGCCTAACTGCTTTTGGAGATAGGCCCGGGTCTGACCCGCCAGCCGTGGAAAACCGTCCATGCGGGTATTGCCATCGTATTCATGACAGATACCGCAACGCTCATAGGGCGCCTGACCTGACATGTCGATAGTATCTGCCCTTGACTCAATCGACATATTCATTACTCCAGTTAACATGAGCAACAACCGTGTTAGTCGTAACGCTGTTTTCATTATCAGACCGCCGCCTCATCAACCCCGCCCACTGATCAGCAACAACAACTGTTGCGCAATCATCTGTATATCCAGCGGCGGTTGTAACCTGGCCTGCAATTCCCCCCGTGGATTAATCAAAAACAGTTCACCGCTGTGGGCGACGTTGTAATGACCTGAGGCGGTTGGTTGATATTGATGCCAGGCGCCGACCCCCTTTTCCAGTTTGCCGACTTCGGTCATATCTCCGCTCACACCCACAAAGTCTTTGGCAAAATAGCCGACATACCCGCCAAGATTAGCCGTGTCGCGTTTTGGATCGACGCTGATAAAAACAGGTTGTAGCGTGCCAACGGCAATGGCCTGTTGTGTCATGGTGGCATCCAGCTCAGCCAGTTGTTGCAGGGTCGCCGGACAAATATCCGGACAGTTGGTATAACCAAAAAACACCATCGACCAGCGCCCCTTCAATCGCGACAGATCGAATAGGCGTCCGGTATGATCGCGCAGTTGAAAGTCCGGCAAGGGCACAGAAGGTGAAAGCTGTTGCAGGCCTGAAACATCGGGAGCAGAGTTAAAACCGTTAGCCAGTTTAAAACCGCCATACAGTCCCACCACAAGCGGCGCCAGCCAGAATAATTTACGCAGCGAAAAACGACTGGAATCCTTCGTCTTAGCCTGTAGAGTTGAGGTCAGCATGTCTTATACCTGGCTCTGCCGCTCAAACACCTTGAGCGATTCTTCCCGGATCAGATCCAGGCACTGTTTTTTCAGGATCAGGAATCGCTCACTGGCAATGATGTCGGTCGAGCGGGGGCGTGCTATTTCGACCTTGATATCGGCCAGGATCCGCCCCGGACTGGCGCTCATCACCACTACCCGGTCGGCGAGGAAAATCGCTTCGTCGATGTCGTGGGTGACGAACACGACAGTGATGCCAAATTCACTCCAGATCTGTAACAGGTTCTCCTGCATGATGGTGCGCGTCTGCGCATCGAGCGCACCGAAGGGTTCGTCCATCAATAACACGTCAGGGTAATTGGCCAGGGCGCGGGCAATGCCGACACGCTGCTTCATGCCACCGGACAGGATGCCGGGATATTTATTCTCGTAGGCACTCAGGCCCACCATACCAATAAAGGTGCGCGCCAGTGACTCGGCTTCCATCTTGCCCTTGCCCGCCATCAACGGTCCGAAGGCAACGTTGTCCAACACCGTCTTCCAGGGAAACAGCGAGTGTTGCTGAAACACCATGCCCCGATCATTGCCAGGTTTGGTGACCGGCTTGCCATCCACCAGGGCCTGACCTTTGGTTGGTTTCACAAAACCGGCGACACAATTCATCAGGGTCGATTTACCGCAACCCGATGGCCCGAGGATGCAAACAAATTCGCCGGGGGTCACCTCCAGCGATGCGCCTTCGACGGCCAGGACACCGCTACCAAAATCAACACTGACATCCTTTAACTGGATATGGCCCTTTTTCGCCTGGTGATGTTGCTGATGGGTTGCCGGTAAGGGCGGCAGTTGTTCGACCTTTTTAAACAACTCATCCACATCGGATACATCAATCTGTTTTGTCGCCTGTTGCAGCATCATGTCATCCTTCACCCGAGCACCGGGTATGCATTGTTATTCGTGTTTTCAATCAATAGCGCCGAGTCCCGCAGACGCCGGGCCTGTTGCACGACGACCCACATCATCACCAGCATGCCGCTGAAGGTCAGCAGCTTGCCGATGGGTTCGATCCACAGCGCCAGCGAGGCGGACATGCCCAGCATGGACAAGGCCACCACCCAGGAGGGTGTGGCGCAACACACCACCCAGGTCAGGGTGACGCTGGTCAGGCCGACCAGGCCGGAACCAATCCCGGCCAGGGTCACGCTGCTCTTGTGTGGCATCTGGCAATAGAGGTTTTTTGAATATGTGGAGAGGGCGGCAAACATCCCGAGCAACAGACCGATCACGATGACGGGGATCATCTTTAAGGGCAGGATCATGTAGCTCCAGGTCGCGACACCGTAATAGCGTGGATTCTTGTAGCCGGCCTCCAGCCAGGGCTCATCAAACATGATCGGCACGGCATCGAGCAGGGATGGTGTACCGCTCAGGACCTGCGCATAGTTATGCAGCACATCGTGCACCGTCAGGTAATTGGGGATCTCGGCAAAGCGCAGCATCGATGCCGCCAGGATCAACAGGTAATAGAGCAGCACGAATCCCAGGCTGATCGACACCAGCATGCGCCACTTGGCACGCAAGGCCTGTCTGACGACATTAAGTTCGACGGCCGCCATCAGTGTTCACTCTCTTTCCAGCGCAGGAAGGGTTTGGAGGCCTGTTTGACCAACTGGGTCGATAAGGTCCCCAGCGCGCCGATCACCAGCATACCGATGATGATCTTGGGATATTCCACCAGGGTGTAAGAGTTCCAGGTGAAGTAGCCGATGCCGTATTGACCGCTGATGATCTCGCCGGCGAGCAGGGAGAACCATGACACGCCCATGCCGATGGCCAGTCCGGCCATGATGCTCGGCAAGGCCCCCGGCAGAATCACATGCCAGAGGATCGCCCGGTTACTGGCGCCGAGTGAGTTGGCCGCGCGCACCAGGTTTTCCGGTGTCTGCTCCACACCGTGCATGGTGTTGAGCACGATCGGGAAGAAGGCGCCGAGAAAGGTAATATAGATAATGCTCGATTCCTCGGTCGGCATCATCAGGATGGCGAGAGGGATCCAGGCCACCGCCGGGATCGGCCGCAGGATCTCGATATAGGAGATAAAGACATCCTCGACCACCCGAAAACGCCCCATGAAGATCCCCAGACTGACACCGAGTACCGAGGCCAGGGCAAAGCCGATCACGATGCGTCGCATGCTGACCAGGATATGCGTGTAAAATACCCCACTGCCGAGCAATGAGGTAAATTCCGACCAGACCACCATCGGTGTCGGAATATTTTCAAAATTGATAATAAAGTGAAATGCAAAGGTCGATGCCATGTGCCACAAGACAATCGCCAGCACGATGGCCAGACTGCGTATCACGTAGCGCTGTAGAAAAAATCTCTTTAAATGAAACATCATGTCATTGACTACTTTTGACTGTTGAGGATGATGACCCTGGCTGCCCGTGCCAGTGGCCAGCCCCATGGTCGGCGAATCAAACAATGCTGTATCGCTCACTCTTTCCATCCTGACCACCCGTTAAACATTTTGTTTTGTCTGGTTTGTTGCGGCCGGAGCTGCCACCGGCCGCAACGATATTACTTACTGCATGGCAAGTCTGAGGGTAGCCTGCCCATCACGGCCACGATTGGCAGCAAACTTCATGGCGTCCTCGATCTGGGTCACCTTGCCGCCGGTCTTACCGGCAAAGGCATCGGCATCGGGTTTGCGCATGAATGCCGTCATCACACCTTTCTTGTCCTTGACATAAAACGCCACCTTGCCAAACAGTTTCAGACCGGTGCTCTTGTCGTAGACATAACTGGACAGTAACTTGCCTTCAGCCTGATATTTTTTGGCGGCAGTAAGCATGGCCTTGACACTCTTGTAGGTGATAATGCCCTTGTCGGCATGCCAGATCTCGGCCGGTGGCAGCTTGGTAAATTCCTTGGCCGGGTCATGTATCACCTTCTTATCCTTGGCGTAGTCCAGCTTCATGTCGGCATAGGCCTGTTTGATGTAGGTTTCGTCGATCCATTTTTTGAAATCGAGTGGTGGGATCTGCTTTTCACGCGCCAGCACCTTGTGATCAAATTCCAGGGCCTCGATCCACTTGGGTTTGATGGTCGGGTCGAGGGTCAAGGTGCCGCCCTTGCTGAAGTACAGGTACTGCACCTCTTTTTCCACACCGGTCCATTTCTCCAGCATGGTCGCCGCCATCACCGGGTCCTTGCGCACCCAGTCACCGGCCGCAATCACCGCCTTGAGGAAGGCCACCACGACCTCCGGATATTTTTCGGCATAGTCCTTACGCACTACGACGCCGTGCAGGTAAGGCACCTTGGCCTCACTGCCGTCATAGATCTTGCGGCCGGTACCGCGGAACTCCATGATCTCGGACCAGGGACAAAAATCTGCGTGGGCATCGATCTTGCCCTGCGCGATATTCGCCGCGCCGACAGGCGGACTCTGGTTCTTGATGTCGACCTTGCCGCTCATGCCCATGTCATCCAGGGCCTTGAGGGTCATGCCCCAGGCCGCACTGCCCACCGGCACGGAAATCGATTTGCCCTGTAGATCCTTGAAGCTGTAAATATCCGACTTGACCGGCACCACGACCGCATTGCCAGAGCCGTGGATGTTGTAACCGGTACCGGCCACATACAGGGTCTCGAGTGATTTTGTTTCCTGGAACTTGGCGCCGTTGACGATCAGCGGATAATCCCCCATCACGCCGAAATCGAGTTTATTGGCCAGCATCTGGTTGGTGATCGGTGAACCGGATGAATAGTCCTTCCAGTCAAATTCATATTTGACGTCGGCGTATTTGCCGGTCTTGGGCAGATACTTCTGCACCAGGCCGAGTTCCTTGATAATGATCCCCGCCGAATAGGTATCGGTACATTTGCTTTGATGACCGACGGCGATACGTATCGTCTCGGCCTGAGACTGGCTGCTTAACCCTAATAGCAGGCCAGTGATCAACACCATGCTTTTGCTCATAACACACCTCTATATCCAAAGTTGAAGTCCCCTGCCGCGACACTTGTTATAACTAGCCAGTTCATGTTGCGGCGCTATGTTTATGAATTGCATAGCCTGTGCCAGACATGGGCATTCACGATTTACTTGATCTAAATCATTGTATTTGCATGCCTTCTATCGATTGTCGTATATCAAACAAAATCTATATAAGACCACGGCATGTGCCGAGTTGGTGCATAGCAAAATAATATGCACTGTAATTAGTCGGGTATTAAAACAGGGAGGTGATACAAGTAAGATAAGCTGTATTAAACGAAGATATTCGGTGCGGCAACACTACAGCTTGAGCTAAGGGTCCTGGTCGAAATAATGTTTACATTCGGCCGTACCTGGGCCATCACTGCTGTGTTGCGTTTCTTGCTAAGGACCCGGCCATTAGCTGCGAAACGCGCCTTGCATTGATGGCCCAGGCACAACCTCGGTGTTGACAACATTATTTTGACCAGGACCCTAAGGTCAGTCAGACAATTCCGTGGGAATGATATTGAGATTTAACTCGATGATTTCGGCAAGATGTTCAAAGGAGACATCTTCAAAAGAAACCGGGTAATTGAGCGGAAAGGGCGGCGCCACCAGCGGGTATTCGACGTGCACACCATAGCGACCAGCGGCGTGGCCGTAGGTGTAGACATAGACCCGCACGGCGGGGTCATGCCTGTGCATCAGACTGATGGCCCGTTCATGGCATTGTTCATCGCCATTGACGACTAGCCCGCCCTCACCGAAATGGTCAAACAACAGGATCAGCAGGTGCTTGATGGTCTCGTCCTTTTGCAGACCCCACACCTGACGTACCGATTCAAGCATGCACGGCCAGTAGTTCAGATTTGACCTGTTCCAGCCAGCCGGCAACCCGCTCATCCGTCACGAGAGGTTGATTGCCATGGTCGATCACCAGGCCGATGAATTTGCCATCGACCACCGCCCTGGATTCGCTGAACTCATAACCCTCCGTCGGCCAGTCCCCGACGATGGTCGCACCGGCCTGTTTTAACGCGCTATAGAGTTCAAACATACCATTGGCAAAGCGATGGCCGTATTTGTTCTGGTCGCCCAGGCCATACAGGGCGATCACCTTGCCCGACAGGTCGTGGGCACACAACTGCGGCAGAAACTCCTCCCAACTGCCGTCTTTCACGCCGGTGGTCTGACTGGGTAACAGCCCCTCACCATAGGTGGGCGTACCGAGGATCAGGGCGTCATAGGCCAGCATGTCCTCGACGCTGATCCGGTTGACGTTGAGTGGTTTAGCGGCCACATCCCCCAGAATTTTGGCCATCTTCTTCGCCATCAAACGGGTCGTGCCACTGTCGGTACCGAAAAAAATGCCTATCTCTGCCATTTAATTTATTCCTATACTGTTATGCTTTATTCAAAGTTTCAATACAATGCAGGACTCAACGTTTTTTGTTACCGTCATTGCGAGGCAACATTGAAAATAACTGTTTTCAATGTTGATGCGGCAATCTCCCGCTATTGTGCTCAAATCGTGAGATTGCTTCGTCGCTAAATACACTCCTCGCAATGACACGCATGTATTGTGTTACGCTCCGGCCACTGCCCGACTGTTTGTCGATTCCGTTTCGGTCTCCGGCTTGCCGTACAACAATTTGATCTCGCCCTCGCCTTGCACCGCCTTTTCATCGACCAGACAATGTCGCACCCCCTCCACCGAGGGGGTTTCAAACATGGTCTTGCGTAACAGGTTTTCCATCACCCCGCGCAGACCGCGCGCACCGGTGCCGTGTTCAATGGCCTTGCGGGCAATGGCGCCGATGGCCTCGTCGGTAAACTCCAGTTCGATCTCGTCAAAGGCGAACAGTTTCTGGTACTGTTTGATCAGCGCATTACGCGGTTCGGTGAGGATGGTCTTGAGCGCCGCCTCATCCAGTTCTTCGAGGGTCGCCAGCACCGGGAAGCGACCGATGAATTCCGGGATCAGGCCAAAGCGGCGCAGGTCATCAGGCTGCACCTCCTTGAGGAAGGTCTCCGAATCGGTCTTCTCATCATCAGCACTAAACGCGGCGCTGAAACCGATGCCGCTGGTTTTGGGTTTGAGACGTTTGGTCACCACCTCTTCCAGCCCGGCGAAGGCGCCGCCGACGATGAACAGAATATTGTGGGTGTCCATGCTGATATCTTCACCGCCATCGCGCCGCTTGCCCTTGCCCGGCACCTTGACGTTAGTGCCCTCGACCAGTTTGAGCAGGGCCTGTTGCACACCCTCGCCCGATACATCGCGTACCGCCATGGCGCTTTCCGAACTGCGCGCCAGCTTGTCGATCTCATCGATATAGACAATGCCCCATTCGGCGCGCCCCACATTGCCCTCCGCCACATCGAGCAGGCGGGTGAGGATGCTTTCCACGTCCTCCCCCACATAGCCGGCCTGGGTCAGGGTGGTGGCGTCGGCAATAGCAAAGGGTACACCGACGATACGCGCCAGGGTGCTGGCCAGCAGGGTCTTGCCGGAACCGGACGGCCCGAGCAAGAGGATATTCGACTTGCCCAGCTCGACATCGTTATGCCCCATGCACACCGGACTATCGGCACTTTCACTGCGCAGGCGTTTGTAATGGTTATACACCGAGACCGAGAGGATCTCCTTGGCCAGGTCCTGGCCGATGACATAATCATCGAGACGTTTTTTCAGTTCGCCCGGTTTGGGCAGCGGCCCGTGCAGATCGGCCAGGTCCCGTTTGCGACCCCAACTGGTCACCACCTGATTGGCCAGGCGCACACAGGCCTCGCAGATATAACCGTCCAGGCCCGCGATCAGCGGGGTATTGAGCGACTGTGTCACACCGCAAAAAGAGCATTTTTCCAGCTTGTCATTCATGTGCGTTATCTCCCTGCTGAGCTGATTGTTTTAATTCGGAGAGCCATGACTTCTGGCACATACGCATCCTGCGCTTGGTCAACTGCTCCCTGATACGCGGTTCGGCTTCTTTGAAGGGCACCGGTCCGGACGGATGAACAATTTCGCAATAGAGGATATGCAGACCGAGTTCGGACTCGACCACCGTGCTGATCTCACCCTCGCGCATCGAGAACAACATCGTGTCGAGTTCGGGATAGAGTTGTCCCCTGGGGATCTTGCCCAACAGACCACCCTGCATGGCGGTCGGGCACTCGGAATGTTTCATGGCCTGCTCGGTAAAACGTTTTGGCTTGGCCGTCACCCGCTTGCGGATTGCCGCCATCCGATCGAGTACGACCTCGCGGGTATTTTCGGCAAACTCTTCGTTGATGGTGATAAGGATATGCCGAGCCGTGCGGGTCTCGGGTTGATCGAATTTTGCCTTGTGCATGTAATAAAACAACATGCAATCTATCTCAGATACCCTGGCGGCGCGTGACGAAATACGGTCCAGCACGGTGTTGACCCGCAACTCACGCTCGATGGCCTGTTGAAACTGCGCCTCACTCAGGCCGTTGTCTTCCAGATCATTCAGGTAACTTTCACGGTCGGGATAATTGTTGACTACCTGCCGTACGGCATCGGCCAGTACCGACTCGGGGATATGCACATCCCGCGCCTCCACCGAATCCAGCACCAGTTGTTCCAGCGCACACTCCTCGATCGCCTGGGAACGCACCTTGTCCAACTGCGCTGGCTCTAGCTGGCGCGGCGCCTTGCCAAACAGATTAATCGCCGCCCGTAGCACGTGGTATTTGATATCGGTTTTGTTCTGGTACATATCCATCTTCATCTACTATGCATTTAACTCTTAAAATCTCAACCACCAAGACGCCAAGACACCAAGATTATTAATTTATAAATCACCCAAACAATTAACCTGTCATTCAATTACCACTCAACACCTTGAAACCGTCAAATTAATTTCTATTTAACCTTGGTGACTTGGCGTCTTGGTGGTAAAAATATTTTTCGTCATTCACTCACCGTCAGGGCCGTCTCCGGCACCAGCAGGGTCCGGCCGGTAAATCGCACGTGGTAGGCCACCCCACCGGGTTGGTCACGCAGGACTTTGAGTATTTCCCCTTCGGTGTCCGTATCTGCGATCACCTCACCGTTGATCGCCAGGGATTTTAGCGGTTTTACCTTGTCACGAAATTCGTATTTACTCGGCGTCCACGGCTCATCGGCGGGGATGACTTCGTCTTCCTTACAACCCACCAGCAGGTCCTGTTCGACAAAGTGCACCGAATAGATGGTGTATTCCTGCAAATAGGTGCCGATATTTTGCACATGACCGACACTGCCGCGACGGATCAGCAGATCACCGGTAGGCACCCCGGGATAGGTACCGTCATTACGCACATTGCGCGTCACACGAACCTCATCGCCATAATCGAATCGTGATTTCATAATCGCTTACTTCTTTATCGCATCCAGGGACACAAAGGCCTGTTGGGGTTCATGCATATGAAACACCTTAAAGACCTTCTCGGTCAGGGCATCGGACTCAACAAAGTCCTGATAGGCCTGTTGCAAGAGTTTGGTATACACCGCCGTCTTCGCTGCAACATCATCCGGCATGCTGTCGGCGCCCTTGGCCAGGTAGTCATTAAAACGTTGCAGTATATGCAGCCGATTGACGTGCACTACACTGGGTACATACTCGATACCAAAGTATTCCAAAAAGTCCTCGGCACTCACCAGTTCTTCCATATCGTCTTCAAAGTCTTGTTCTGTCATGTCGTTTCTCCTGCTGTAGCCCGGATGAAGCGATAGCGTAATCCGGGAACAATATTGCAATTTCCCCGGATTCCATTGCATTTCATCCGGGCTACGTTTCTTAATAAGCTTACCCTTTGTAAAACCGCACCACGTTGTCACTCTGTTCGGCGATATTATCGATCACCCGGTCTTTGGCAATTGCCAGCAGCATATCCGCCCCGAGCCGATTCTTTTCATCCAGCAACACCAGCTTGCTAAGGATCTCGATCGCCGCATCGATATTACCCAGCCGCAGATTCAGATAGCCTGCGCCCTTCAGGGCCAGCAGGTAAAATCGCAACATACCCATGGACTTCAACGCCGCCTCTCCCAGATGACCTCGTTCCAGTTCACGCCAGTCCTGTGGCATGTTCAGTTCCCGGCCCGTGACCTCCATCGCCTTAGCGGCGATAAACAGGGCATCGCTGTAACGGTGCTGGTAATAATAAAAACGGTATAGCGCCACATGCACTACCAGATGCTGCGGCGCCAGAAAGAAGGCCCGTAACAATGGCTTCTCTGCATCGCCATCACCGTATAGGGCGGCGGCCTGTTCAATCAGCTCGGCCACCTTCGGCGGCAGAGCCGAATTAAAATACATGTCCTGCCCTTCAAAATCCTGCAAATCCATCCTGACTAAACCCTCGCTAACTTTTGTAACGCCACTTGTTCATGTGTCTGTCCCGGTTCACACACCGTGATGGCCTCGCACTCGCCGCATTCCTCTTCGCGATTGCTCGCCACCAGCGAGAGTTGTTTTTCCAGGTCTTCAATTCTGCCCACCAGACAGGCAATCGCCCGGCCAACCGGATCGGGGATCAAATGATGATTGAGATCGATACCGAACGGATTCACCGTACCCGCCTCGCGCACCTGCACCACCTTGCCGGGGATGCCCACCACGGTGCAATCGGCCTGCACGTTTTCAATCACCACCGAGTTGGCGCCGACCCGCACCCCCTTGCTCAGGGTGATCGGTCCGAGGATCTTCGCTCCGGCGCCGACCATCACCCCGTCTTCAAGCGTCGGATGACGCTTGCCCTTGTTCCAGCTGGTACCGCCGAGGGTGACACCGTGATACAGGGTCACATCGTTGCCAACCTCGGCGGTCTCACCGATCACCACTCCGGCGCCGTGGTCGATAAAGAAACGCCGTCCGATGGTCGCGCCGGGATGGATATCGATATTGGTCAGGGTGCGACACAGATTGGAGATCACCCGGGCGGCAAACCGCCAGTTGTGACGCCACAGACTATTGGCCAGACGATAAAACAAAATGGCATGCACACCGGGATAGGTCAGCAACACCTCAAGTCGGGTGCGCGCCGCCGGGTCGCGTTCAAACACACAGGATATGTCTTCCCTGATGAGTTGCATAAAAGACATCCGTTGTGATGTGTGAATGGCCGCTGTCGTTGTCATGTGTCTGTCCCGTCACCTGTTAGCGTTGTTTAACACCAGACCCGCGCATCCTTATGCCGCGCCAGCTCGGTGTAAAAATATTCCAGTTCATTGCGCTGCGGTACCTTCTTGGTCGTCACCACAAAACGTCGGACCCGGCTGAGCAGGGTCACCGCCTCGGTATCGTTCAATGGGATGCCCATCTCGGCATAGGCCTGTTTCACCGCCCGCGTGCCGGAATGTTTGCCCAGCACCAGTTCGTGCTTACGCCCGAGGATGGCCGGGTCCACGCCCTGATAATTGCGTGCATCCTTCAACAGGCCATCGACATGGATACCGGCCTCGTGGGTAAACACCCCTTCGCCGATCAGACTCTTGTGCCAGGCCACCGGCCGATTGGCCGCCTCCGCCACACAGCGCGACAGCAGTGGAAAGTTTTTCAAATCGATATTGGTAGAGATGTGATAGAGCTGCTCCAGTCCGACGACCACTTCTTCGAGTGGCGCATTACCGGCCCGTTCCCCCAGGCCGTTGACCGTGGTATTGATATGCGAGGCCCCGGCCATTGCCGCCGCCATCGAGTTGGCCGTGGCCAGGCCCAGATCATCATGGGCATGCATCTCGATCTCCAGATCGGTAGAGCTTGTCAGCTTGCTGATCACCCGATGCACGCCAAACGGTTCCATAATGCCGACGGTATCGGCAAAGCGAAAACGCCGCGCCCCCGCCGCCTGAGCGATATCCAGAACCTGTAAAATAAAATCCTCATCGGCGCGCGAGGCGTCTTCACCACCCACGCACACCTCAAAGCCCATCGCCCGCGCCGATTGCACAAAGCGCGGAATCTGCCGCAACACCCAGTCCCGGTCGCGGTGTAATTTGTTTTTGATCTGCTGGTCCGACACCGGTATGGACAGGTCCACCATGTCCACATTCAGACCGGCACAACTGGCCAGGTCTTCGGCGCGCATGCGGTTCCACACCAGCAACCGCGCATTCAGGCCCAGCCCTGCAATCGCCCGAATATCGTCCCGCTCCTCCTCGCCCATGGCCGGGATACCAATCTCCAGTTCCGGCACCCCCATCGCATCCAGCCGTGAGGCGATGTTGAGTTTTTCGTCCAGCGAGAAGGCCACCCCGGCAGACTGCTCGCCGTCACGCAGGGTCGTGTCATCAATCGTTATCTGGCGGTTCGTGTGTGTCATGGCATTCACTTCTTCTTTGTTGCGAAACCTTACTTGGTGGGGTGCAACCGCTGTGCCAAGTTATTATTTGTTGTTTTTCAATATGTTATGATGTTTTTCCTGCGGAGCTCACGCTACAAGGGGTGACAATGGGGGGTGGATTGTGGGAAAGGCGACAATGGGGAATAGACAAATACTGCACAAGCCAGAGCTCTAATGCGCAGCATTGCGCAACTTTATTTTCTAAATACTTGCGCAATCCTGCACAATGACACAAAATAAAAGCTAACTTGTTGATTTAAGACATACAAATGCTGTCATTCAAACCGGATACAAAACTCGAAAAGTCATTGAAGGCCCTGCAAGCCAGACTGGTTAAGGCTGCCAGCCAGTTGCTGTCCCTCACCGAGCACGAACGACAGTACCTGAACAAATGCGCCTTGATTAGCAATGTCGGCGCATCCACGCGTATCGAAAACGCGGTCCTGACCGATGTCGAAATCGAATGGGTCGATACCACCCTGTCGGTCGATGGCAAAACCACCGCATTTGAAGAGAAGAAATCCTTTATCCTCGATAAGTTGTCCAGTGATCGTGAACGGAGCATCGAGGAAGTGGTCGGTTGTCGGGATATCCTGAATATCGTTTATCAACAGGCAAGCGGACTGTTTCCACTTACTGAAATAGTTCTGCGTGGCTTGCATCATGATCTACTGAGAAACTATCCGCCCGCCAGATATTATGCCGGTCAATACAAAACTGTCGAAAATCGGGTTGTATCAACCAACCATGCCACAGGACAACAAATCAATGTACTGGAGCCAACCCCGCCTGGTGTCATGACTGACATGGCCATGCAGGAACTGGTCGCCTGGTATAACAACACACTTCACGAAGCCGCATGG
>JAHEDB010000198.1 GCA_024641465.1 Chromatiales bacterium
GACTGTCGGCGGTACAGGTTGCACCGGCAACACGCATTGCCATTAGTGAAGAGTTCGGGATGCAACCCGGTACCGTCAGCACGGGCAGGCTGATCAATGCCCTGCGACAACTGGGTTTTGACTATGTGTTTGATACCAATTTTGCAGCCGATTTGACGATCATGGAGGAAGGAACGGAGTTTCTGACTCGTATCAGGAATCAGCAGCATTTACCGCTGTTTACTTCCTGCTGTCCGGGCTGGGTGAACTGGGTTGAGATCAACCGGCCTGATCTCCTGCCGCACCTGAGTACAACAAAATCACCGCAACAAATGCATGGTGCACTCACCAAACGGGGCGCCTTCGCACGCACGCTCGGGCCCGAATTTGCTGCGGGCAAGGCGGAACCCTACGTTGTCAGTGTGATGCCCTGCACGGCCAAGAAGGATGAGGCCGTTCGGCCGGGTGTAGCAGGTGATTTAGACCATGTTCTCACCACGCGCGAGCTGGCCAGAATGGTCAAGGCGCGGGGTATTGCATTTAGCGCGTTGTCGGAAGATGGTAGTTTCGATCATCCGCTGGGTGAAAGTACGGGGGCTGGACAGATCTTCGGTGCATCGGGTGGTGTTATGGAAGCGATGGTCCGTACCGCATCCCACATCATCGGCGAGGAGGACTCACTTCCATTGGAATGGCATCAGCTCCGCGGCGTAAGCACGGGGGTGAAAGCGGCCGAGATTCCCGGTATAGGCAAGGTCGCCATATGCAATGGTATCGCAGCGGCGCAACGCATGCTGGAGACGGAGGCATGGCGTGATGAGTACGTCGCGATTGAGGTCATGGCCTGTGTTGGTGGTTGTCTGGGGGGTGGTGGTGAACCCAAGTCCATGGATCCACTTGTGCTGGAGAAGCGCATGCAGGCGATTTATAACATGGATAAACATGCACCGCGCAGACGCTCTTACGAAAATCAGGACGTTCAAAAGCTGTATGCCACAGAATTGAGGCAACCGAATTCGGCCCAGGCACACGCATTGCTTCACACCAGCTATGCCGCGCGAAACTCCAGCAGATTGCTTTTGATGCGGTTTCTCGATTGTGTTGACAGACGGGATGCCGGTGGTGCGGCCGACCTGTTTCATCCGGATGCGTTGTGGTCAACGGCTTCACCTTTTGGTGATATTCAGGGCACGGCGAATATCGAGACTTTAATCAAAACACGTCTGCCACCGCGTAAGTATGGCCCGGCATACGTCCGGCACCGGATGGAATCCGCCGCGGATGCTGAGGATCTCACCGTCATGACGCCCGCAGGTGAGCGATGCCGGTTCAGTATGGAGGTGGAAACCTTATATGAAGGTAATCAGTCCAGGATGGTGATTAGAAAGCTTGTGCGTGAGGTCCTGTAATTAGCAGTCGTTTTTCAACAAGCAGCTAGAGACTCATTATCTTGTCCAGGTCACACGCATCACATCATCTTTGTCCGGATACGGGGCCTCGAGTTCTCCCTGATAGGCATGCTGTAGTGCCTGACCGATGGTATTGGCCAGGTGAAAATCCGCTAACTGCACCTCGATACCGCCATCACTGGCATGGATGCCCATGATGCGCTGTAAGGGGTGTTCGGCCTTTTCCCGGGCCTCCAGATTATGGATCAGGCTGAGGATCTCCTGTTGGTGTTGTCCGAAAAAATCGCCGCGGATAGTCACTATCCCGGCCGGGGCACGATCGTGGATTCGGTGACAGGCCGGACAGAGGTGTTTATGCGCGTCGGGTGAGGCAAGGCCCCATTGCCAGCGGCCCTTGTGCAACACGGCGCCACACCCCGAGCAGACGCAGGGCTCCGGATATTTTGCCCGGCTTTGATAGGGGTCTTCGTTTCTCGCGCCATAGGCGCGTTCATCTTTGGAAGGACGCCGAACGTGATCTGTGGTTTTTTTACTCGAAGTCATAATATTCATCCCGCCTTGTGGTCATTGATGTATCCACCTGATTACTACTCTCCCCCACTCCCTTTTCTGCACAACATTCTGATGGATGAGCTAATGTCAGAGAGGTGGTTTTATATCGCCTTCGTGGCAATTATGCTCCTGATGTATTGTTTCTATCGTAATCAGTTCATATTTGAAATGACCACCATCAACATTTTAAGTAATTTTTATGATCTTCTAATACACAACAGAATTTTATTCGTGAAAAATCATGGATAATCTGGTATCACAATTGCTCACCATGCGGCGCAATAAGATTGCGCCCTACTTCATACGCTAACATCAGAATTTTTAGCGTGTTCTCCGCATCTATTTTCGATGATAAAGTTTCCGTAGCTCCACCTTGGCCTGTTCAAGAATCGCCTTTTGTTCTTCATCCAGCCCCTTACCGGCCCGGTTGATATAGAACACCAGCATGGACATGGCGGAACGGAACGGCGTGGCCTTGCGGCGGGTACTGCGTTCGGCCGAATCCCGGAGGGATCTGGCGATCTTTTTTGGATCGTGCCAGGTAAAGACGCCCTCTTCCAGATCGAGGGAAGTACTTTTCATGGTCACCTGTTGTGACCACTTTTTTGGCGGATGTTTTTCTGTCGTTACTATCATTTTACTCACCTGATTAACCAAGTTAAATTAACAGCACACAGCGTCGTTCAATTACTGTTCAGCACGTCGAATATCATGCGCGACCCCACTTATTATGCTCAGCAGTAGTGACAAAACCGTCAGAAAAAAGTTATTGAGAAAAAAATCCGGCCGATTCATGCCAAACACACACACCAGAACGAGTGAGCCGATAAACAGCAACAGACCATTGATGAAACAAAAACCAAATATCCATGGCCACACCCCGGCCAGCAAGTGCAGCAGACCAGGGGAAATATGCATGCGCCACCAGGTAAATTGTGCACCGACGCCGATCCCGGCTAGCCCTGCGAGAATGACTATCATCGGTGGTCCAAACCCACCCCCGACCAGGAACATGCCAATACCCAGCAACAGCAGGATCAGGCCGCCATGGCGCCGTTGGATAAACACGGTCGACCAGACAATGACAACGAATGAAACGCTGCTGGCCAATAGCCCCGTGGCGAGGAGATTGGGCACGAGGGTCAAGGCCGGTTCGCCGCCCATATTGGTCGCCAAAGGTCCCGCGGTCCATGAGTTAATTAGTAGCCCCGTTGGCGTGATATCACCCTGGACGATTTCGCCGATGCCATGACGTATACCACCCGTTCCACCCAACACGCCGAAGATGGAGGCGGTTAACCTGGCCGCACTGGTATCCAGCAACAGATTTTTAATTTCCATGCATTGTCACCTCCTGTACGACATCGCTCGGGTTCACTGAGTGTTCCCGTACCTACGGGCGAGTATTTTTTATATCCTCTTCGCTGATCACCAATGGTACAAAGGCCACGCCCAGGATTGATTCTGTGCTTGTATTGCCTGCGTAATCCTTGCAGACCAGCATCAGTTCCTGATGGGTAAAGGCTGATCCCACCGGGATCACCATACGCCCACCAGGTTTGAGTTGTTCGATCAACGCCGGTGGGATGTGGGTGGCGGCCGCTGCAACGATGATGGCATCAAACGGTGCCTTTTCATGCCAGCCAAAATATCCATTTTGACAACGGCATTCAATATTGTCGTAACCTAATGTATGAAACCGCTTGTTGGCCGAGTCATGCAGCTCGCTGATCTTTTCGATGCTATAGACCTGTTTGGCGAGTCTCGACAGGATCGCCGCCTGATAACCGGAACCAGTGCCGATCTCCAATACAATACTCTCTGGCGTCAGATCCAATAGATCGGTCATCAGCGCGACGATATAGGGTTGGGAGATGGTTTGGCCGTAACCTATCGATAAGGGGTTATTGTCATAGGCAAAGGGCCGCAAAGCGGCAGGCACAAAATCGGCCCGGTCGACCTCGGCCATGGCGGCCATCACCCGCTTGCTGAATTCATTCCGACCGGTGTAGTCGGCCGTGACCCTGGCCTCGGTTTGAATCTCCTCCAGCAACTGTTTGAGTTTTGTTTTCATCCGCTTCAAATGACACTCCTGTGTCATGTCCCCTCCTGCCACGAATCGAGATAGGATTGTTGTACCTCGGTCAGTTTATCGATATCGATACCCATGGCCCTGAGTTTTAATTCAGCTATCTGTTGGTCAATTTCATCCGGCACCTTGTGCACGGCATTGGACAATCTACCTTTTTGCCTTACCAGATAAATGGCGCTTAACACCTGATTGGCAAAGCTCATGTCCATCACCGCCGAAGGATGGCCTTCGGCGGCGGCCAGGTTCACCAGCCGGCCCTCGGCCAGCAGGCGAATGACCCGCCCGTCGACCAGGGTGTATTCCTCAACCGAGTCACGCGGCCGGGTCTTGCCGGTGCTGAGTGATTCGAGGGCCGGGATATTGATCTCGACATTAAAGTGCCCGGCATTGGCCAGCACGCAACCGTCCTTCATGGCCTGCATATGCTGATTGTCGATCACGTGTTTGTCACCGGTGACGGTGATCATGAAATCCGCCTGTTGCGCCGCATCAAGGATCGGCATGACGCGATAGCCGTCCATGCTGGCCTCCAGCGCCCGTAGCGGATCGACCTCACACACAATCACATGCGCACCGTGGCCACGGGCGCGCATGGCGATGCCCCGGCCACACCAGCCGTAACCGACCACGACAAAGTTTTTACCGGCGAGCAAGATATTCGTCGCGCGAATAATACCATCGAGGGCGCTTTGCCCGGTGCCATAACGATTATCGAACAGGTGCTTGGTCATGGCATCGTTGACCGCGATGACGGGATATTGCAGTGCCTGATCACGGGCCATGGCGCGCAGGCGAATCACGCCGGTGGTGGTCTCTTCGGTGCCGCCGATCATGTCGGGGATTAATTCCGTACGGTGTTGGTGCAGCTCACTGATCAGATCGGCACCATCATCCATCGTCAGCATCGGCCGGTGATCCAGTGCCGCGCGAATGTGCTGATAATAGACCTCGGTGGATTCACCCCGTATGGCGAAGACTGGGATGTGATAGGTTTCCACCAGGGCCGCGGCCACATCGTCCTGGGTGCTGAGCGGGTTGCTC
>JAHEDB010000199.1 GCA_024641465.1 Chromatiales bacterium
GTTTCATTTTCACAACGGCTTACTCCATTACGTGTAGTGGTATTCATTTGCAATACATCTACTTCGGCCTGGGCAGAGCTGGCTTTAGTAAATTAAGGTG
The DNA here is from genome assembly GCA_024641465.1 of Chromatiales bacterium. GTDB lineage: Bacteria > Pseudomonadota > Gammaproteobacteria > UBA6429 > Thiohalophilaceae > JAHEDB01. Next base: position 101 of record JAHEDB010000199.1, read on the forward strand.
TCGAAATATCGGTATTGGGAATGGTAAAAATTGGCTCGTGGCGATAAAATATACTGAAAACAAATAGATATCCGGGCTAAAATATAATAGTGTGTGAGAGTCGGTTTGTTGACGCTTGACAGCCGTAAGCAGACCGGATGTTAGTTTGCAAAATGAATGTAGCGCTAATGTCATCTAGGTTTTGTGAGTGGTATGGATGTGTCCCCTTGCTTGAACCAGTGGAGAACTGCCCTATGCCATGTTGTAGACTGAATTAATTCGCTGTGCATGAGGTATAGTGCCAGTCAAAACACCGCAAAAGATTTCAAGTCATGATACTGAACAGGATTTTTATAAAAGGTTATCGTTATTAACAACACAGCCCCGCTAGTTCCCCGTTCCGAACACGCCATATCCCGGTCAAACATCAGTGAGCATGCCCTCAAGGTGCTTTACCGACTCAAGAAAGCCGGTTATGAGTCTTATCTCGTCGGTGGCGGTGTGCGGGATCTGTTATTAGGGGGGCAGCCCAAGGATTTTGATATCGCGACGGATGCACTTCCCGAACAGGTTAAAGCGTTATTCGGCAACAGTCTTATTATTGGGCGACGGTTTCGGCTGGTGCATGTGCGTTTCGGGCGGGAGATCATCGAAGTTGCGACATTCCGTTCCCATCATGAGCAGGCGGAAAATGAAGGGCAGGGGGTGATGGAGGATGGTCGCATCCTGCGTGACAACGTCTACGGGACCCTCGAGGAAGATGCCGTCCGTCGGGATTTCACCATTAATGCCCTGTACTATAATATTGCCGATTTTTCGGTGCTGGACTATACCGGTGGCATGACCGACCTCAAGGCGCGTACCCTGCGTATGATCGGTGAAGCAGAGGTCCGCTTGCAAGAGGACCCCGTGCGTATGTTGCGTGCCATCCGTTTTGCGGCAAAGCTGCAATTCAAATTTGAGGCGAGCCTGCAAGCGCAGATTGAGTTACAGGGGCAACGACTCGATCTGGTGCCACCCGCGCGTCTGTTTGATGAGATTTTAAAATTATTTATGTCCGGTTATGCGGAATCGACATTTCAGTTATTGACTACGCATCATCTCTTCCCCCATTTGTTTGCCCAGACCGGCGAGTTAATCACGGCCGGTGATGATTATGCCCGGCAGTTTGTCCGGTTGGCCTTACGCAACACCGATACGCGCATCCTGGCGGATAAACCGGTCACCCCGGCCTTCCTGTTTGCGGCCCTGCTCTGGCCCGCCGTCAGACAACGCAGCGAGTTGTTGCTGGCATCGGGTCTTGGACATTTACAGTCACTGCTGGATGCCGGGCGGGATGTCATTAACCAGCAGTTGCCGCAGATTTCAATTCCAAAGCGTTTTCGCCAGATGATGATCGACATCTGGGTCTTTCAGGCCCGCCTGACCCAGCGACAGGGCAAACGACCGATTCGCCTGATCAGCCACCCGCGCTTTCGGGCCGGTTATGACTTTCTCCTGTTACGCAATGAGGCCGGTGAGGAGTTACATGAACTGTGTGACTGGTGGACCCGTTTTCAGGAAGCCGGGGAAGGGGAACAACATCAGATGTGCAAGGCCTTAGGCGGTGGGCCCAAGCGGCGGCGTAAGAAGGGCGCAGATCATACCGACGGGCAAGACTAAGCCAATGTCAGCCGGTTATGATGTATATATAGGTATTGGCAGTAATCTGGATAATCCCGTAATACATGTCAGGCAGGCGCTGCAGCAGCTTGCGGATTTACCTCGGACAATCTTTCTCCACAAATCTTCACTCTATTCCAGCAAGCCGATGGGGCCGGCTGATCAGCCCGATTATATCAATGCCGTGGCATCGATTCAGACTGAACTGACGCCACTCGAATTGCTGGATGAATTGCAGCACATCGAAGCGGTACATGGACGGCTCCGTAACGGTACCCGCTGGGGGCCTCGACCACTGGATCTGGATATTCTGTTGTATGGTGAAAAAGTACTCACTCTGGATCGCCTGTTAATCCCCCATCCGGGCTTACATGAACGGGCCTTTGTCCTGTATCCTCTGTGCGAGATTAACCCGGCATTAATCATCCCGCTGAAGGGAAGCGTGCTGGAGCTGAGAAATACCTGTGTGGCGGACGGCCTTGAAAAAATAACACCATGAGTAGCTCACCCCACGATTTTATTGTCATCGAAGGCCCGCTGGGGGTTGGTAAGACCACCCTGGCACTTCGCCTGGCCAGATCATTTGGGTCTGACCTACTGCTGGAAGATGCGGATGATAATCCGTTTCTGGAACGCTTTTATCAGGAACCGCGCCGCGTGGCCTTGCAGACGCAGCTGTTTTTTCTGTTTCAGCGAGCCAAACAGATCGAAGAGTTAAAACAGTCTGATATGTTCCAGCCGGTGCGTGTCGCGGATTTTATCCTGGCAAAGGATCGCCTGTTTGCCGAGCTGACTCTCGATGAAGAGGAATTTAAACTCTATGATCAGGTCTATGAACATCTGGCGCTGGTGGCACCCGTGCCCGATCTGGTTATTTATTTGCAGGCGCCGGTCGATGTTTTGTTACGCCGTGTCGCCAAACGGGGGCGCAAATACGAACAGGGCCTGGCGGTCGAGTATCTGGAACGACTCAATGAGGCCTACACCCGGTTTTTCTATGACTACAATGCGTCTCCCTTATTGATCGTCAACGCCGCGGAGATTGATTTTGCCGAGAACGAGGCTGATTATCAGCTTATACTTGACTACGTCGGCAAGATCAAAAGCGGTCGCCATTACCTTAATCCGAGCCAGATAACACTTTAGTCGATATGAGCACCTTACCCAAAGACAACACCGGCAAAGTCACTGTCACCTCTCTGCTAAAGCACAAGGAGGCCGGTGAAAAATTTTCTATGCTGACTGCCTATGATGCCAGCTTTGCCGCCGTGGCTGATCAGGCCGGGGTGGATATTGTCCTGGTGGGCGATTCCCTGGGGATGGTGGTGCAGGGCCATGACAGCACGGTGCCGGTTAAGGTCGACGATATTTTGTATCACACCCGTTGTGTCAGCACGGTGTGTCGACGGGCCATGGTCATGGCCGATATGCCCTTTATGAGTTTTCGAGATGTCCCCCTGGCGCTGGAGAATGCGACACGCTTTATGCAGGACGGCGGTGCCCAGGCGGTAAAGCTGGAAGGGGGCGGACACGTCCTGCCGGTGGTCGAGGCGCTGGCGAAATACGGTATTCCGGTTTGCGCCCACCTGGGCCTGCAGCCCCAGTACGTCAACAAGCTGGGCGGCTACCGGGTACAGGGGAGGGACAAGGCCACGGCAAAACGCATGCTGCATGAGGCCAGGACCATGCAGGACAGCGGGGCGGATATGTTATTGCTGGAATGTGTCCCGGTTGAACTGGCCAATGAGATCACCCAGTCATTAATTATTCCGACCATCGGTATCGGCGCCGGTGCCGGCTGCGATGCCCAGGTCCTGGTGCTGTATGATTTACTCGGCATCTCGTTTGGCAAGATCCCGAAATTTGCCCGTAACTTTCTCGCCGAGGCGGGTTCCATCCAGGCCGCGATTGAGGCCTACGTCAAGGCCGTCAAGGCGGGTGATTTTCCCGCGGCAGAACACACCTTTAATTAACAAATCCCCTGTTTATATACCATGCCGGTGCAATTACTTACCTCAATAGATGCTATGCAGTCGACCAGCCGGCAATGGCAGCGGGCAGGGCAACGCATTGCCTTTGTCCCGACCATGGGCAATCTTCACGCCGGGCATCTGCAACTGGTACAGGTCGCCAGGGAAAATGCGGACCGGGTTGTGGTGAGTATTTTTGTTAACCCCTTGCAGTTTGGTCCGGGGGAAGATTTTGCCAAATATCCACGCACCCGAGAGGCGGATATCGCCAAACTGGAAACGTTGGCGGTGGATGCGGTATTTGCACCGGAGGAAGGGCAGTTTTATAGCAAGGATAAAGGCCTCACCACCTTTGTCGAGGTCCCAGTCTTGTCCGACATCCTGTGCGGGGCGTTCCGGCCCGGACACTTTCGCGGTGTCACCACCGTGGTCAACAAGCTGTTTAATATCGTCCGGCCGGAGGTGGCGGTATTCGGCAGCAAGGATTTTCAGCAATTTACCATTATCCAACAAATGGTGCTGGACCTGGCCATGCCGGTCAAACTACTGGGGGTAGAAACCGTGCGTGAGCCGGACGGCCTGGCCATGAGCTCGCGTAATGCCTATCTGAGCAAGGAACACCGGGCGTTGGCACCGGCGCTGTATCAAAGTTTGGTGGATATACGGCAGCGGATCCTTGCTGGCGACAACAATGTCTCAACGCTGGAACATGCGGCGAAACAGCAACTGGGCGACAAGGGTTTCAGGGTCGATTACCTGGAGGTGTGCGATGCCGGTACACTGGCCAGGCCACAAAACAGTACAAATGAGCAGGTTATTCTGGCCGCAGTTTGGTTGGGGAATACCCGGCTGATTGATAATATTCGTATATAGCTACACCTTAATGGGTGGCATAGTCATAGTCGCATGGTAAAATCGTGGTATTGGTAAGTTTCTCAGGAAGTAGGTAATGTTTGTTACGATGTTAAAAGCCAAGTTACACCGTGTCACCGTCACCCATTCGGAACTGGAGTATGAAGGCTCCTGCGCGATTGATGGCCGGTTGCTGGATACGGCCGGCATTCGTGAATATGAGCAGATTGAGATTTACAACATTGCAAACGGTGAGCGTTTCACCACCTACGCCATTCGCGCCGAAGACAATTCCGGGATTATCTCGGTCAACGGCGCCGCCGCACACAAGGCCAACCCGGGTGATCTGGTGATCGTCTGCGCCTACGTCGGTTTAAACCCGCAGGAACTGTTGAGCTATAAACCGAAACTGGTGTATGTGGATAAACAGAACCGCATCACCCACACCCGCAATACCATTCCCGTTCAAGTCGCCTGAGATTCTGTAAAAATTCAAACCGTTTATTGAT
>JAHEDB010000200.1 GCA_024641465.1 Chromatiales bacterium
CGGCCACAGCCCCTGTTTGTCTCGGTGTTGCTACACGGTAATGAGGTGAGCGGCTGGCAGGCCATGCAGGCCATCCTCGGTAAATACCCGGCGGGTGAATTGCCCCGTTCGATTGATCTGTTTATTGGCAATATCGCCGCCGCCCGCCACGGCCTGCGTTGCCTGGACGGCCAGCCCGACTATAACCGCATCTGGCAAGGCCAGGGGGATGGCCCGGAGGCGGTGATGGTGCGGCAGGTGATGGAGACCCTGCGCCAGCGGCGACCCTTCGCCAGTATCGATGTGCACAACAATACCGGTCGCAATCCGCACTACGCCTGCCTCAACCGGCTGGAGGATAAATTTCTGCACCTCGCCAGTCTGTTCAGTCGCACCGTGGTCTACTTTATTCGCCCCGAGGGGGTGATCTCCATGGCCCTGGCCGAACTGTCTCCGTCGGTGACGGTCGAATGTGGTCAGCCGGGAGAGGCCCACGGCACGGCGCATGCGATGGAGTTTATCGATGCCTGTTTGCATTTGTCTGACTTCCCGGCCCATCCGGTGGCGCCGCATGACATCGATCTGTTTCACACCGTGGCGGTGGTCAAAGTCCCACCCCAGTCGAGTGTCGGGATCGAGGGGCAAACGGCGGATATCTGTCTGCCTCAGGAACTGGATCGGCTCAATTTCTGTGAACTGCCCCCCGGCACGGTAATGGGTTACGTCAACCCGGGGGCAGTGGGGAGCGGTTTCCTGGCCACGGATGAGTCCGGGCGGGATATCAGTGATCGTTATTTCACTGTGCAGGAGAGCCGGATACGCACACGCGCCCCGGTGATGCCTTCCATGCTGACCATGGACACGGCGATCATCAAACAGGATTGCCTCTGTTACCTGATGGAACGACTGGCTATGATGACAGACTCCTGAACTTGTGATCGACGGGGCTTGGGGAGTGGCGATAAGTTGCTATAATTCAAGCGACTTTCGTCAGGACAGACGCACAGACAATAAAAATAACAAGGCCATGACTCAATACCGATATATTTTCACGTTGATCGCCCTCTGCCTGGTCTGGCCGCTACAGGCCAAACCGGAACTGCAAGACATCGAAAAACTGATCCAGAGCGGTAAGCAGCAAACCGCCCTGACACAGCTGGATGAGCTACTCGCCGAAGATAAAAACAATCCCCGCCTGTTGTTCAGTCGCGCCCGCGCCCTCACGGCCGGTGGTCAGCTCGACCTGGCCATTAAACAATATCAGGCCCTGATCAAGTTACAGCCGGACTTACCCGAACCGTATAACAACCTTGCCGCAATTTACCTGCAACAGGGCAAACCGGAGCAGGCCCAGGCGACACTCCATCAGGCCATGACCACCCATAACGGTTATGCCCGGGTCTATAAAAATCTCACCACGCTGAATGCCGCCCAGGCGCGGGATGCCTATGCCAGGGCCCTGCAAATGCCCGCCAATCACCAACCCCAGGGGCTGGAACTGGCCGATAGCCTGAGCTTACCGCCGCCACCCCCGCCGGCGCCAAAAGCCACACAAGTAGCAGTGGTAAAGCCGGACACGCCGGTGACGAAGCCCATCACACAACCGGTCACGAAACCGGCCATGGTCTATCAAGCGCCCAGCCCGCCTGCCGATAAAAAATCCGAGCCTGTTGTTATTAAACAAGCGGTTACTGAAGGGAATAACGAAACCGTGCAAAGGGTTTTACAGGATTGGGCCAGGGCCTGGTCTACAAAAAGTGTCGATCAATATCTACACTTTTATAGCGAGGATTATTCTCCGCCCGGACAGTCGCATCGGCACTGGGTGGCCGAACGGCAGGACCGAATTCAGCGGCCGAAGTGGATACGGGTCACGGTGAGAAATATGCAAGTCACCGATGTTGGTACTGGGCGCGTGAGTGTTACGCTGGAACAGGAATACGCGGCCGACAATTACACTGATGTCACACGCAAAGAATTTGTCTTACAACAGATGGCCGGGCAATGGCGCATCATCAAGGAACGGGGTCTCGGGTACATAGCACGATGAGCAACAGGATCTGGAGCAAAAGTTTATTGGCCACGGCGCTGGTGTCATGTGTGTCGATGGCGATCTACGCCGCCAACTTTCATCAGGCCGAAAGCCTGGCGAGCAGCCGGTTGGTATTACCCAACGCCGCCCAGCAGCAACAAACCATGCAGGCCCTACTCGATCAACTCGACCGGCGTCTGGCACAGAATAGCAATGACTATGAGGCCAGCCTGTTCAAGGCCATGTTGTATTTCAATAGCGGCGCCCTGCAAAAGGCCATGACCGAGATCGACCAGCTGACCCAACGGGCGCCGGATTTTCACCTCGCCCAACTGGTGAGGGGGGACATGCTGACATCCCGCTTTGGCAAGGTGTCGGATATCGGCGACTCACCCCTGCTGCAAAACTTCGGCGACAAGGGGCACGAGAAACTGCAACTGCTGCGGGCCGAGGCCGAGGCGCGGCTCAAGGCCATGGTCGAGATCGAACTGGGTAACCGGGTGCCGATGCAGTTGCTTGGCATGGGGGCTTCGGTCCACACCGCCATCCTGGTGGAGAAGAAATATAATCGTCTGTATGTCTTTACGCGTACCACGGAGAATGAACCGCCCCGGCTGATTCGCGATTATTATGTCAGCACCGGAAAAAAGCGTGGCAATAAAATCACCGCGGGCGACCTGCGCACCCCCGAGGGGGTGTACTTCGTGACCGCGTGGATCCCCGATGAAAAGCTACCGGATAAATACGGTGTCGGCGCCTTTCCGGTGAACTATCCCAATGAACTGGATCAGAAACAGGGCAAGACCGGCAGCGGCATCTGGCTGCACGGCACCGATCACGGTTTTTACAGCCGCCCACCGCTCGACAGCGAGGGTTGTGTGGTGCTGCCGAATATCGACCTGAGTGGTTTGAAAAAGATCATCATCCCCGGTGAGACCCCGGTGGTGATCACCGAGCAGGTGACCTGGCTGGAGCGCACTGACTGGCAGCGCCAGCGGGACGAAATCCTGACCGCACTGGACCAGTGGCGGCAGGACTGGGAGAGTATGGACACGGACAAATACCTGAGTCACTACACGACAGACTTCTGGTCCAGGGGCCATACCCTCGGTAGCTGGTCGGCGCGTAAGAAATTCCTGGCGCAGGGCAAGACCTATCAACGGGTCAGGTTATCGGATGTCTCGTTGTTTGCTTATCCCGTCAAGGCGCAGCAAGCCCCGCTGGTGGTGGCGCGTTTTCGCCAGCAATATGAGTCCAACAATTACCACGGTGATGTCCACAAGCGGGTTTATCTGCGCAAGGATGGCGAGCACTGGCGCATCCTGTATGAGGGCGGTTAACAAGCGGATTCAAAATCGTAGCCAGCCTGTCAATTAAACCCCCCAACGCAGAGGCACACAGAACACGGAGGCCACTGAGATGATCTCTATGATATTGTATTATTCATTAACTCTGCGTCCTTCGTGTTCTCTGTGCCTCTGCGTTGATCCTTAAGACATCAGATTAAGCACCGAAACTTTAGTTAGAATTGAATTCAGCCGTCGTTTCTCCGGTCTGCACAATAGGCAGGGTAAAACAGAACGAGGCCCCACCGCCCTCGTTATTCTCGGCCCAGATCTCCCCGCCATGCGCCGTGATGATCTCCTGACAAATCGCCAGCCCCAGGCCGGTGCCACCGGCGCCGGTGCGGGTCTTGCTGCTCTGCACAAATTTATCAAAGATGGATTCCAGTTCATCTTCAGGAATACCGACGCCCTGGTCACGGATGGAAAAGATCATGACCGGGACTGCATCGTGTTCGAGCTGTCTTTTTTCTATCGCCAGTTTGATGGTCATGGTCGTGCCCGGCTCACTGAACTTGATGGCATTGGAAATCAGATTGCGTATCACCTGTTCGATGCGGATACGGTCAAAGGTCAGCCGGGTGTCCGGCGGGGCGGGTTCCTGCCTGACCTTGAGGTGTTTTTTCTGTAGCAGCAATTCGTGTTGCGCGAGCTGTTCGTTGACGACCTTGCCGATGTCGTGATCGGCAAAGGTGTAGGTGGCGGTATGGGCCTCCAGTTTGGCCAGGTCGAGCAGGTCATTCAACAGGTGTAGCTGACGCTCACCGCCCTGGTGGATATTGCGAAAGTATTGTTCAATCTTTTCCGGCCCGAGCTTGTCGGCCTTTTTCATGCCGATTTCGGCAAAACTGAGGATGGTATGGATCGGCGTACGCAGTTCGTGTGACATATTGGCGAGAAAGTCCGATTTGCTTTCATTGGCCCGTTCGGCCTCGTCCTTGGCGATATTCAGTTCCGCGGTACGCTCCTCTACCAGGGTTTGCAATTGTTCGCGGTCACGCGCCAGAATAATTTGCGCCTGCCTGCTTGCCGTGACGTCCATCACCATGGAGGCGACACCAATGACGTGCATGTTCTCATCCACCAGCGGGGTGTTATACCACTCGCACCAGATGGATCCACCCTGTTTGGTGATGTTCTCGTTGGTACTGTGTTGTCCGCCGCGTTTGCCGAGCAGGGCATGCCAGATATCATCAACATGTGGTCTCATTACTTCGGGGATGAGCAGGTCAACCGCATGCCGGCCGATGGCCTCGGTACGCGTATAGCCAAAGATATGCTCCGCGGCGGGGTTCCATTCGATGACCTTGAAATCAACGTCCCACTCAATCACCCCTAACGGCGTCTGCTTGATATGAAAGGCCAGGCGTAGTCGCGAGTTGCGGATCTCCTCTTCCGCCAGTTTGCGCGAGGTGATGTCACGTGAGGTGCCTTCCACGCCCAGCAACTGGCCATACTCATTGGTATAAAAATGGGCATTGGTCGAAACCCAGATCACCAGGCCATCCTTGCGTTGCATTTGCGCCTCGTAATCAGATACCGAGCCCTGGTTTTTTTGCAGGGCCTGCAGGAATTTTTCCCGGCCCTGAGGGTCGACATACAGGCTGCTGAGTTTGAAACCGAGCAACTCTTCCTGCCGATAGCCGAGTAGCTGTTCGGCGGAAGGTGAGGCCATGGTGATCCTGCCTTCCATGTCGGTTCGGTAGAA
>JAHEDB010000201.1 GCA_024641465.1 Chromatiales bacterium
TGATGGATAACCCGGAGACCGCCCTGCTGATACTGCAAAAATTCAGGGAACACGGTTTTCGAATTGCGATCGATGACTTTGGCACCGGTTATTCCAGCCTGAGTTATCTGCATGCCTTCCCGATTGATACCCTGAAGATCGATCGCAGCTTCGTCATGTCCATGCAGGATAATCGTACCAGCCTGAATATCGTGCATGCCATCATCGGTCTGGCCAAGGCCATTGGCCTGACCCTGATCGCGGAAGGGGTCGAGACGAAAGAACAACTGGAGAGCCTGCAATATCTGGAGTGCGATCATGTACAGGGCTATTATTTTTACAAGCCCATGCCCTTCCCCGCGGTGCTTGAACTACTCAAGACCAACGCCTGACTCAGTCTTCATCCCGCTCACTGCATGAATTAAAAAACTGTTTCGCGGTGCGGCCACTGCGTGCGCCACCCTTGGCCTGGGAAAACTGTTTCGCCGCATGGTGCAGGGCCTCACGGTCACCGCGATAATCGCGGAAGTAGTGATCGACCATGGCCAGGTATTGATCCTGGTTCGGCGGATAAAAAGACAACCACAGGCCAAAGCGGTCTGACAGAGAGATCTTTTCCTCGATGGCATCGGCATAGTGCAACTCACCCTCGACCAGTCCGCTGCTGCGGTTGTCCTGCATACTCTCCGGCACCAGGTGGCGGCGATTGGAGGAGGCGTAGATCAGCACATTGTCCGGCGGCGATTCGATCGACCCCTCCAGCACGCTCTTGAGTGATTTGTAGTGTGTCTCATTGGCCTCAAACGACAGGTCATCGCAAAACAGGATGAAGCGGTGTTCGGTATCACGGATTTCATCGACGATCTCCGGTAAATACAGCAGGTCCGACTTTTCCACCTCGACCAGTCGCAGGCCCTGATCGCGATAGTGATTGAATATCGCCTTGATCAGCGATGACTTACCCGTACCACGCGCGCCCCACAACAGGGCATTGTTGGCGGGCTTACCCAGCATAAAGCGCCCGGTATTATGCGCCAGTTGCTGTTTTTGTTCGTCGATACCCAACAGATCATCCAGACCAATCGTATCGATGTGCTGCACCGGTCGCAGGTATTCCTTTCTCGCGCGCCAGATCGCGGCGTGGTGTTTATGCCAATCTAAAGTCATATTTACTTTTAACCATGCGAAAAGCCGTAGATTTCCCCGTCTGTCATATAGCTGTCATATTGGCCCGCTATAGTCATTCCTCTGTCACAAACCTGCAACACTCTTACTTATTATATCGGTCTCCAGGCTTATGAATCGTTTTATACTTACCATACTGATTTTTATCAGCTCCATCATTATCCCCGTCCAGGCCGCTACTCCGCAAGTATTGCGCATCCATGGCTCGAATACCGTCGGCGCCAGCCTGGCCCCTGCCCTGATCGATGCCTGGCTGAGACAAAAGGGTTACACGCAGATCACCCGCCAGAAACTCGCCGATGAGGAACATCGGATCCGGGCGGAGAATAGCGATGGCAAGGTGGTCGAGGTTGAGCTGCATGCCCACGGTTCCACTACCGCCTTCCAGGACCTGGCCGCGGGCAAGACCGATCTCGGCATGGCGTCCCGGCCCATCAAGGACAAGGAGATCAGAGAACTGGCCGCGCTGGGCAATCTGAGTGGCCCGAGTGGTGAATATGTCATCGCCCTCGACGGCTTGTCCGTTATCGTGAACCCTCACAACCCCCTGACCACGATCGCCAAGGGCCGCCTGAAACAGATTTTTTCCGGCCAGATTACCCACTGGTCGCAACTCGGTATTGCCGGTGGACGGATCAATGTCTACGCCCGCGACGATAAGTCCGGCACCTATGACACCTTCAAGTCTCTGGTGCTCGACAAAAACAACCCGCTGACCAGTAGCGCCAAACGCTATGAATCCAACGCCCAGTTGTCGGATGATGTGGCGCAGGATCGCAATGGCATTGGCTTTGTCGGACTGGCCTATGTGCGAAAGGCAAAGGCCCTGGCCATTGCCGAAGAGGGTGCCACGCCGCTCAAGCCGCTGCCGTTTAATGTTTCGACAGAAGATTATGCCCTGGCGCGGCGGCTGTTTCTTTATCTGCCGGAAAAGAATCGCAACCCCCTGCTGAAGGAGTTCGCCGATTTTGCCATCTCCAGCGAGGCCCAGCCTATTGTCGATAGCGTGGGTTTTGTCTCGCAGGCGATCCATGACCGGCAGTTCAGTTTGCCCGAGCAGGCACCAACTGAATATCGAACACTGACCCACAACGCTAAACGGCTATCGTTAAATATTCGGTTTCGGACAGGCGATGTCAAACTCGATAACAAGGCCGTGCGCGATGTGCAGCGCCTGGCGGAATTTGTCAGGCAGTCTGCGAATAAAGGCCGTCAGATCATGCTGTTTGGTTTCTCGGATAGTCACGAGAGCCTGCCCTACGCAAGTTATTCCCTGTCCATCAGCCGCGCCGATGCCGTCGCCGACCAGTTTGTGAGTAACCATATTACACCGTTCGTTACACGCGGTTATGGTGCAGACCTGGCGGTGGCGAGCAATCAGAGCGAACAAGGGCAGAATAAGAATCGACGTGTCGAGGTGTGGATAAAATAGCAGCCGGCGAACTATATCAACCTGCTAGGCATTTAACCCGATTTTGATATTTAACCACGGGGAAAACAATCCACTACAATTCATGTTTTAGCCCCCGTGTTCCCCGTGGTAGAAATTTATATTTTGTATTTGGTGGCAAGCCTATTTACAGAGTTAGAAATAGCCGCGCCATGGAGGGCGCAACTACTTCAAGCCTTTGACCAGTGTATTATGGATCTTCTCGAACTCGTCATACAGCTCCTTACCATCCTCAAAGATCTCCGCCGTCTTGTTCTTGGCATAAAGAATAATGCCGCGCACCGTATCTTCCTGACTCTCGGACAGTCCAAAACCAAACATCGCCTCTTCCATGCGGTGTAAAAGGTCATCAATAGCCGCCAGGTTGGCGTGTTGCATATCGCGGTAGGCCGTGTCGATACTTTGCAATGCACTCGAAACGGTTTTTATAACCTCGTCCTTGCGCTGCACCACGACGCTACTCAATAATAATTTAACTTTCACTTCCAGTGCATCACACAGATTTCCCAGGATGTCTTTTAACAAGCCGTATTTTTCCGCATCATCGACCGGCATATTCAGCACCAGCAGGGAGAAATCCCGGTAATTGATAATGGTGCGCGTCTGAAAATCAAAGAAACGGCCCTTGTTGCGCGCCATCTCGATCACGTTGGCCTCTAGCGGCGATACTTCGGCACCGTGCTTGTAATTAACAACGCCAGTCGGAGTATGGAACTGCACCACCACCGCCAGTCCGAGTGCGGATGACACATCAAATAGTTTTGTGGCCAAACCGGCAAAATCATTTACCTCGGTTATCGCCTTGGTGAACTGCAATACCTGGCCAAGGTTACTGGTATAACTCATGGCCTGCATCGCGGCATTGAATGAATCCTGCACCTGCCGGGTCAGGGCATGGTGTTTGATCCGTTTGTCGATGATATGGCGAATCTTGATCACCACCTCTTCACCCTCGATGGGTTTGCTGATGTAGTCATCCCCACCCACCTCATAGCCCTTGAGCTTTTCCTCCAGCGAATGCTTCGCCGATACAAAAATAAACGGCACCTCCTGCATACCCTCTATGGTGCGAACCCGGGTGCACAGGTCATAACCATTCAGCTCCGGCATTTCCACATCCGATACGATCGCGCACAGTTGCCGCCCCTTATCCTGTATCACTCCCAGCGCCTGTTGACCATTTTCAGCGGTCAACACCGTGTAGCCTGCGCTTTGGATATGCACGCTAAGCAATTCCAGTAAGAAGGGGTCATCATCAACAACAAGAATATTAGTGTTATTTGCGCTCACTTATTTTCCCTTAAATAATTTGTTATTTAAACTAATCAGCCAAAGCCACTCCCTGTATTAACGGTCAAATTTGGTTTAGGGTTAAGGTTCAGAAGGTTTAATTCAGTGATATTTTCCGGCAAGACATGCACAAAAGGTGACCGGAGTTAACGCCACAGACAACGCCTTTGCGTTGGCCACTACCACAGATTTGTTACGGAGGACTACGTTGAAGATAGGTATGCTCGAGGCGGACAATCTTGCGCCGGAAATTAGTCAACAATTTGGCCGCTACAGTGATATGGCCCGCGCCCTGTTGCAGTCACTCGAACCCCGGCTCGATTTTCAAACCTATAGCGTCATCAACGGTGAATACCCGGCAACGTCTGACGAATGCGATGCCTGGGTGCTCACCGGCAGCCAGGCCGGTGCCTATGATGACGATGCGTGGATCCGACGGCTTGAGCTGTATATCCGCGAGCTGGCAGGGCAACAGAAAAAACTCATCGGGATTTGTTTCGGCCATCAACTCATCGCCCAGGCCCTTGGCGGCAAGGTCGAAAAGAGCGCCAGGGGCTGGGGCGTGGGCGTGATGACGAGTGAGATTTTTTTACACAAGGACTGGATGCGGCCTTCGCAGCAGCGATTCTCTCTGCTGGTCAGTCACCAGGACCAGGTCATCGAACTGCCACCCGGCGCAGAGCGACTGGCCGGTAATGAATTCTGTCCCAACAGCAGCTACCTGCTAAATGACCATATCCTGACTTTTCAGGGCCACCCGGAATTCAACGTCGCCTATGCCCGGCTATTGATGGACAAAAGGCGCGAGCTTATCGGCGAACAACGCTACCAACAGGCGCTGGCCTCACTGCAACAACAAACCGATCATGAACTCATCGCCGCGTGGATGGTGAATTTTATTCAGCCGTGATGAGAGGGTGCGTCTTACTCACCTTGTGTGCTTAACCGGCGTACGGCATGTCGAAGCGTAGGGTGCGTCCCACGCACCGTGTGTTTTTATCATTGCCGGTGATAACGGTGCGCAGGGCGCACCCTACCTAAGTTGGCTGCGGGCGTCTTGCTCACCTTGTGTGCTTAACCGATGTACGGCATGTCGAAGCGTAGGGTGCGTCCCACGCACCGTGTGTTTTTAT
>JAHEDB010000202.1 GCA_024641465.1 Chromatiales bacterium
CATCCCTATACCGGCAACATAAGCAACGGGGGCTCTGTGTTGAGCCTGTTGTGTTGTAACCGTCTGATTGGTTTGTGCAACTGACATTCTTTAATCTATCCCATAATATTCTTTTTATTGTGAAACAAAGGGTCGCCCAGGCGACAGGCATTCTTACCTTCCAGCTTCACATCAAAGGAATACATCATGAATTCACACTCATCTGCCGTGGTACTGCTCACAACCCCTTTTAAGGAACCCGCTTCATCCCCGGTGCTTTTGCTGTATTTCGCTCCTTTCACCATGGTCATTTTCTTGTCAATTTTGACTTTCTTTGTGCCTTTATCGGTATCAGCAGCTTTTCCAATATTTGGATAGGGAATGGGCACAACAGGTGGGCCACATTGTGTTTTACACACATCAGGAAATACGACGCTCATGCCTCCGCTGTCCTTATGGACAATTCCTCGACCGTTTGCAAATGCTGTTGTACCCATTGTTTATCTCTCTACTAAATATTTCTTGCTTTAATGTTGACTAAAATTGTGTTTCTGTCGTGAATCGCCCTTTGCAATACCGCCAGTTCCTTTTGTTGCTGATTGGCGTTGACATAGACATGATCCAACAGTTGCTTGGTTATTTCCCGTCCCTGGAAATAGCGCTGCCCCGGCTGCAATAAACGAGTATGCACCTGCCAGAGCCGGGTTACTTTTATTTTATCCGGCCACGGCAGATCTTCATCTTCATCCATCGCCACATCCGTATCCGCAGGTTCATCTGTCGGGCCGGAGACAATTTCATCAGCAGGTTCAAGCGTCATGTTGGTTTTTGCCAGGTCGATGCCGGTTATTTGGCAGAAGGCCCAGCCAGCGATACGTGCATGCGCCGGTTGCCCCATCATCTGAATCAACCAGGATACCGCCTGTGGGTCACCCAGGACTCCGATGGCCTTGATGGCCAGCCGATGTAGTTGCGGATTTTTGGCCATCTCTGCTATCCAGGTCCTTGCCTCGTTAACGGGTAGCAAGCTGAAAACAAGCATTACCGCCCTGTCGGACAATTCTGCACATTCCAGCGCCCAGGGTTTAAGGTTCTTAACCGCGGCCTGATTCCCTAATAAGGCGGCAGACCAATTGGCCCAGAATTTAACCTCCGCTGTATCTGACTCCATGGCCGCGTTCAATGCCGGTACTAATTCCCAGCGCTTGAGTTCACCGATCAGACGCAGCCCCCGTGCATGTAACCTTGACTGTTTTGCCGTCGCCGGATCCTGCAATATTGACAACAGGTATTTATCCGGGTATTCACGTCGGGCGCTGCATATGGCCAGGCCCAAATATTTATATCTGGGGTCCGTCACGGTAAGAAACCGCTGCACCCAGAATTTTGCAATATCGGTTTCGACCCAGGCAAAAGCCGATATCAGGCCTTTGGTCATCTCCAGACTGGTGAGAGCCAACTCACAAACCATTTTGATCTTGGTTGCATCGCGGCTGCGAAGCGCAACCACCGCGGCGGTAAATATCTCACCGGCTTCTTCGTATTGAAGTTGCTCTGTGCATATGCGCCAGCCAAGTTCACCGGTAACCGACAAGCCATGCAGGTTTGCCTCGATACGCATTTCCAGATCGATCATGTCGGTTGTAACATACAACGGACTTGTAGCTGCACGAGACCGTAGCAACCACAGGAAAGACGCCTCACGGGCGTATTGCTCTGCGATATTGGCGAACGCAGCAATATTGATATCCGGCCTGGCCTTTTTGGCTGCCGGTGTTTTTTCATCAGGGTAAGTTTTCAATGTCTGCACTTGAGGCTGCCTTATTCTCAAGCTACCTGGCGGCGTGGTTGTGCCAGATTCAGGATCACTTCCTTGATCTTCAGCATTGATTTATCACAGGCCAGAGCTGCCCTCCATGACAGGGTCAGCTTCATGTCATCTGGTTCGATCAGGACAGTCTCAAGATTAAATGAGGGTGTTTTAACATTTTTATCGGTTACAACTTTCACCGCCAGGCCGACAACGGGTATCGTAAACTGTAGCTTTCCAAGTGGATTTACCCCACTGATTTGCACGGCCTCGCCACCTGTCATGTAACCCGGATAAATTAATTCGGGATGGGCCATATTTAAAAAGCGTGAGTCAAAATCCACTGGCAGAAACGGTGCGCGTCTATGCTTCCACGCTTCATCATAAGTCCCGGCAAACCCGGCCCTGGGGTGCCAGTTTGGCGAGATAAATCCGAAACCTGCCGGTGATGCCACATCGCCTGCCTTTTGCAGCAAATGGCGAGGGTCTTCGAGATTGGGGACAGGTTGTCCGTCCAGCACATGGGCCTTTTGTTTGCCAAGATACCCGCAGCCAACCAGGTTGCGTAGCTCGGCGCTGACCATCGTCCCTTCATGCTGATGAAAACCACCGTAGGCACGTTCATAAACCAAGGGCATCGATTCAAAATATTGAGGCGTACCAATTAAACCATCCTGCCAGACTCGGTCACCAAACACCCTGACTGACTTATTAACCTGCCCAACCTGTAGATTGACATCAAGCTGAGATACCCTTTTCCCTTCCGGCGCGCGGGCATGACCAATCATTACAATGTCAGTAGCCGGTTTGCCAATATGAAATTCCGACGCATATTTGAGGCTGGAGGTTTCCGGATCATCCGTCCAGTATTCATCAGCACCGCGCGGCGGGGTTTGCTCATCGACCAGCGTCCAGTTACGACTGATATTGAACGCTGCTGATACCATGACATACAAGGTATCAACACCATTCTTGTCATAGAGCAACGTGAAGTTAGAACCAAAGGGCGTATTGTTTTTGAGTTGCAACATGCTTAAATTTCCCTACATGCCATGCCCTTGTACTTTAAAGACAGGAATAAAATCTAGTTGATTTGGACCGACCCACCCAGGATCCGATTGACACCACTGGAACGATTTGAAAGATAGGTGCCACGAATAAGAATCTTGCCGGACTTGGTCAAGGTTATACTGGCCTTACCGCATTTAAGCGTAATTTCCTCGGCCCCTTCGATAGTTACCTTTTTACCATCCACGATGACCTGCTCTTCCCTGTCTCTCTGCATTTCAGCAAACCGAGCATACTCCTTACTGACCTCTGGAAAAGGGGTGTCGGAATTTTCAGATGAATCAGCCATCGAGAAATTCTCAAGGATATCTGCCAGTGGATTGTGTATTAATCCAACAATAACCGGCTGATTTCTTTCGCCATTGGCAAACAACAAGGCCACCTGTCGACCAATATGCTTGCTGGTAATCTCTTGTGTGGTCATGGCAAACAGCGGTTTGGAGGATGTCATATCAGCAAAAGTAACCAATGGACGTCCGACATTATCAATGCCGCTTAATTGTCCGATAATGATTTCACCCGGCGAGATTGAGCGTGTCTCGGTCTGAAATTCCGGGCTGTCTGTCGAAGTCTGCTTTGCCATTATCTGCTTCCCTAATTTGCAGTAACCTTGCTGCCCTTAAGCACCACATTGCCGGAACCCTGCACAGTAATATTCGCACCCTTGATGGTGATATCGCCGTTCTTTTTCATCGTGATGGAGGCAGAACCGGTCTTGAGGGTGATTTCATCATCGGCTGTCATGGTGATCTTCTTGGCCTTGGTATCATACTCTTTGGTAACACTTTCTGAATATTTGCCGTCAATCGATTCGGTCAAATCTTTTCCGATGGTGATCGTCATGCTCTTGCCGATGGTTTCGGTGTGCTCGCCACCCACATCCAGGGTTTTGTCCTTGCCAATCGTTTCGGTGTGATTCGCACCAACATCGATAGTCTTATCCTTACCGATACTTTCCGACTGGTTTTCACCGACGCTCTTGTCCCGGTTTTTGCCTATCGACGAACCTTCATTCTCTTTAATGGTCTTGGTGCGATCCTTGTCCACCGTCAGGGTTTCGTTGTTCTCGACCATGGTATCGAGGTCTTTCTCGGCATGGAGATAGATCTGCTCCGAACCCTTCTTGTCCTCAAAGCGCAGTTCATTAAAATTGGCCGTCGAACCGCCCTTGGTGGAACGGGTCTTGACACCGCTCTGGGTCTTGGAGGGATACACAGGCTTGTTGGCGCCGTTATATACCGAACCTGTCACCAGTGGCCGGTCCGGGTCGCCATCAATAAAATTGACAATCACCTCGTGACCAATGCGTGGAATAAAGGATGTACCCCAGCCATTCCCGGCCCAGGATTGCACCACACGCAGGAAACAGGTGGTGTTTTCGTCCTTCTTACCCTGCCGGTCCCACATAAACTGGACCTTGATACGGTTGTGTTCATCGATAAAGATCTCTTCACCCTTCGGCCCGGTGACCACAGCCGTCTGTGGGCCTCGCATCACCGTTTTGATGTGGGTCTGCAAGGGCCGGAAATGCACCGTCGAGGGGAAACAGACAAAGTTGTTACGATATTCCGACTGACCTTCCTTACCAGTGTAATATGAGGAGTCGTAGGCGGAATGATGAATGGCACTGATGATGTATTCACCGTTTTCATTCTTATTTTCGTGCTTGGACAGTTTGAACTTGCCACCGGCATAGAAAGAACTGCAATCGCTCGCCGCCTTGATGGTGTCCATCGGTGCCTCTTCGGCATCCATTCTGAACCGTACCAGTTCCTTACCCGCAGCCGTGTCATACATGCCGGGATATTCGTAATGCTCAAACTTGGTGGCATTGGCAAACTTGCTTTGTGACTTAATCTCTTCAAGCAGCGCCTTGGCCGGCTCCTTGAAGTTATAATCGTTGATGGTCCACATGCCCTTGCGGAACTCATACTTGTGTTCCCAGCTATTGATCTGGGTATGGGGTGTATTGCCTTTGGAATAGCTGACATCTGCCTCGGCGCAGTCTTCGTAGGCATTTTTCTGATCGACAATCACCAGCTTGTGCTTGTGATCCTCCTGCTTGAAGAAATAGGCAAAGCCATCTTCTTCCAGCAGGCGGGAGATGAAATTCAGGTCACTTTCACCATATTGCACGCAGTATTCACGCGTCG
>JAHEDB010000203.1 GCA_024641465.1 Chromatiales bacterium
CTCCCCTGTCGATGCCGGACCTGTCATTTGCCGCGCTCAAGAAACTTGGTTCCGGTGCCCTGGCGGTGGCCCTGTTAGGTCTCGTAGAAGCCGTATCAATTGGCCGTTCCGTCGCCCTCAAGTCGGGGCAACATATCAACGGTAACCAGGAATTCATCGGTCAGGGTCTGGCCAATATCGTCGGCAGCTTTTTCTCCAGCTATGCCTCGTCCGGCTCGTTTACCCGTAGCGGCATCAATTACACCGCCGGTGCACGCACCCCGCTGGCGGGTATTTTTGCCGCCGCCTTCCTGGCAGCGATACTGGTACTGGTCGCCCCCCTTGCGGCCTACCTGCCGATCCCCGCCATGGCCGGGATCCTGCTGATCGTCGCCTGGCGCCTGATCGACTTTCACCATATTCACAATATTATCCAGGTCAGCCGCACTGAGACCCTGATACTTGCCTCCACTTTCCTGGCCACCCTGTTTATTGAGCTGGAGTTCGCCATTTACGTCGGTGTGATGTTATCGCTGATCATGTACCTGATGCGTACCGCACGCCCTCGCATCACCAGTCTGATCCCTGACAATAGCGAGGAGAAACGCGGCATGGTGCCCGCCTTCGGGCACCAGGAGTGTCCGCAGCTCAAGATCATCCAGATCGATGGCTCGCTGTTCTTTGGCGCCATCGACCATGTGCAAATCACCCTGCGTAACTTTACCGAGTATACCCCGAGCCAGAAACATCTATTAATTGTCGGCAGTGGCATCAACTTTATGGATATCGCCGGCGCGGAGATGGTCCTGCAGGAAGCAGAACGTCGTCAACGGCGTAATGGCGGTCTGTATGTGGTCAAGATCAAGGAACAGGTCTGCAACATCCTCAAGCGTGGTGATTATTTGCAGCGTTTTGGAGCGGAGAATGTCTTCATCTCGAAAAAGGATGCGATTGGGGAAATCTTCGATGATATGGATAAATCAATTTGTGCCAATTGTGATCGGCGCATATTCAATGAATGTAAGACGGTACAACCGGCTGCTCCGGTTAAAGACTGAATAAACCCATGAACGACAGCGACAGGGATGTCGCTGTCCGCCTCGCGGGTACTGGCATTACGGCTTCAAGTGGAACTATGACTGTTCCTTAAAATTGACCTCGATAAAAAAATCACCCGCGGCAATTGAGAAAGGTATCTCGACAGTCTGGCCATTAAAACAGTGTTTGATGTGATGCCCTGCACCGGCAAAGATCTGCGGTAAGGACATATTGATCTGGTAACCCTGCGCTTCCAGTAAATTCTTCGCGCCACCCACCACGATATTGGCCATCTCACCGGCCAGGTCCCGCGCAATCTCATCTATCTCATGGATATCCATGTTTAACATACGCTTGACCAGGTCAATTACAACCGGTTTGGTAAAGGTAATGGAAACACTGCCACTGGCCTTATCACCCTCCATTTTCAGCATGCCGGTGACATCGCCTTTGGCGATATCATCCTGCTTGATACGAGTCTTGCCCATCCTGGGACTGACCTGCACCATGGTGGAAAATGTGTTCATCAAGGTGTCCACTACCGGGGTAATAAATCTTGCGTCACTGCGCGTGTCTACATGGTTATGCTTTTTTTTGTTTTGTCTGGTCATGATTTATATCTGGCTATAGTGGATACAAGATTTTTATTCGGCCGGCCTGTCGACACACTGGTTGCAAGGAGATACAGATGCCCATCCTTATAAACTATATCGGACGCAATAGAGAATAGTTCACTGTTAAATGATTCAGGCCTACAGAAAATGGGGGTGGTTTCTAAAAAGATTGTAAAAAAATGTTAGCGGCGTTTATTTGCGCTTAAAACAGATACCCATGAGATACTGATTTTCTTTCTTACTCTGGTGCACGACCTGACCGTAGATTTTCATGATGTGGGATTGACCGGGACTGCCCACATTGAGGGTCATACGCAGGACTTCACCGATTTCAATCGGCTCCTGACTGAGAAAGGCCGCCCCCTTCATCGAAAAGTCATAGGATTTGACGGAGCGTTTCTGGCCGCCCCGAGTCACAATCCGGGCAGGCCGTTCAAACTGAATTCTTCTCAACACACGCTTTTCTTGCTGCATGATATATCCCTTAGTCGTCCTGCCCCACATCTTGCCCTGAACCGAAGCTAAATTATATAAAATCCATCACACTTGGTTACAAATATTTATAATTCATAATATATTGATTTTCTTATATTTTAATTACTTGAGCCAGATCAATTCTTAAAATCGCCACCAAAAACTAATATCCCTCTTAAACACTACTATAACGAGGATATATGCCATGCACATCGAAGATAAGCGAATGGGTCAGCGCGTTGGTTATACGGTCATGTCCCTGTTGGGCCTAATGTGCTTCCTGATCATCCTGGCCAATTTCATCGCCTAGGCGGCGAAGGGATCAAATAAAAACGCGCCGACCTGGCGCGTTTTTTTATGGGCGGTCGGTGAAGGCTCACCGCCGCAGTAGATTAACAGCCCCCAGCAACAGGCAAATGCCGCCACCGATGTAGTAGTAGAGGGTATTCTGGGTTGGATTTCCCGAGTACAGGCGGGTCAGATGGGAGCCGAGGGACTCCGACTCGTTATAGCCCCAGAAGACCAGCAACCCGCCCACCACCAGCAAGGCGATGCCGGTTATCTTATTCATCATCCCAATTTTGGCTTTTTTGTTCATCGCTATAGCGTACTCCTAACCGTCAGCACGGCAAACCGGAAGGCGGCGTAAAAGCCGCCGCCTTTTGATGGTCTACTTGTCCCTTATTTTGCTTCCTCGGTCAACATTAACAGCAGCTCGTTCATGCGGCTGACAAAACTGGCCGGGTCTTCGAGTTGCCCGCCTTCACTCAGCAGGGCCTGTTCAAACAGGATGAAGGTCCAGTCAGAAAAACGTGCATCTTCCATCGAGCCATTCAGACGTTTTACCAGGGGATGTTCGGCATTCACTTCCAGTATGGGTTCCAGACTCGGCACGGTGTGACCGGCCTGTTGCAGGATCTTCTGCATACTGACGGCCATATCACCTTCCTCGACCACCAGACATGACGGGGAATCCGTCAGACGATTGGAGATACGGACCTCTTTGACCTTGTCGCCGAGTGTCTCTTTCATTTTCTCCAGCAGGTCTTTGTAGTCCTTGGTCGCCTGTTCGGTCTTTGCCTTTTCTTCCTTATCGGCCAGTTCACCAAGGTCCAGTGAACCCTTGGCCACCGAGACGAGTGACTTGCCGCTGTACTCATTGAGGTAGGACATCATCCATTCATCGACACGGTCGTACATCAGGAACACCTCGATGCCCTTCTTCTTGAACAACTCAAGGTGCGGGCTGTTCTTGATGGAGGAATAGGAATCACCGGTAAGGTAATAGATCTTGTCCTGGCCCGCCTGCATACGAGCAATATAATCGTCAAGCGACACCGTCTGTTCATTGCTGTTGGTGCTGGTCGTGGCAAAACGCATCAGCTTGGCGATCTTTTCCTTGTTGGCGAAGTCTTCGGCCGGGCCTTCCTTGATCACCTTACCGAACTCATTCCAGAAGGTGGCGTATTTTTCCGGTTCATCCTTGGCGATACCGTCGAGCACATTCAGCAGTTTCTTGATCGAGGCATTGCGGATGGTATCGATGGATTTATTGCGTTGCAGGATCTCACGCGAGATATTCAGTGGCAGGTCATTGGAATCCACCACACCGCGAATAAAGCGCAGATAGTTCGGCATCAGTTGATCGGCATCGTCCATAATAAACACGCGCTTCACATACAGCTTGATGCCGTGGCGCTTCTCACGATCGAACAGGTCAAACGGCGCCCGCTTGGGGATATAAAGCAGGGTGGTGTATTCCTGCGTGCCCTCGACCTTGTTGTGCATCCAGGTCAGGGGTTCATCAAAATCATGGGCGACGTGCTTGTAGAATTCTTTATATTCCTCGTCGGTGATTTCACTCTTGGTGCGGGTCCACAGGGCCGAGGCCTTGTTGACCATCTCCAGTTCCTCGGTCTTTTCGCCCTTGTCATCCTTTTTGAACATCATCACCGGCAGGGAAATATGATCCGAGTATTTGTTGATCAGGCTACGCAGGCGATAGTCTTCCAGAAATTCGTCCTCATCCTGGCGCAAATGCAGGGTGACAGTGGTGCCGCGTCTGGCGCATTCAACATTTTCAATGCTGTAATCGCCCTCGCCGGCCGATTCCCAACGCACCCCGTGTTCGCTGCCAAGACCGGCGCGACGGGTTTCCAGGGTCACCTTGTCGGCGATAATAAAGGCGGAATAAAAGCCGACCCCGAACTGGCCGATCAGGTGTGAATCCTTGGCCTGGTCACCGGACAGGTTGTCGAGAAACTTGCGGGTACCCGAGCTGGCGATGGTACCGATGTTGTCCATCACCTCCTGGCGATTCATACCAACACCGTTATCGGTGATCGAGATCGTGCGGGCTGCCTTGTCAAAATCAATGCGGATCTGTAATTCGGCATCATCTTCATACAGGGCGCTGTCGCTGAGGGCCTCAAAGCGCAGCTTGTCGCAGGCATCCGAGGCATTGGAAATCAGTTCACGCAGGAAAATCTCTTTATTGGAATACAGCGAATGAATCATCAAATGCAGCAGCTGTTTGACCTCGGTCTGAAAACTCAGGGTCTCTTTTTTGGTTTCCACGCTCATCAGGAACTCCTTAATTTCTATTTCGGTTTTAATAACGGTATTTGGAGGCCCTGCTTAAACCGGCATCGGCTCAATCGCTTAAGCAGGACTTCTATGGACAAAACTGTGCATTACAATAGGGGTGGGTCAGAGGAAATTCAAGGCCAGCCCGTCAGGGCAATTTAGGCATGGTGAACTCATGCCCGGATTTTTCCAGCTGGGCGCGGCTCATGATGGTGGTGGCGATCTCCTCCACCGACATGGTGGTCACATCCAGATAATCGAGGTGACATTGACGAAACAGGGCCTCGACCTGCCGAATCTCGTACTGGCACTGC
>JAHEDB010000204.1 GCA_024641465.1 Chromatiales bacterium
GGTATCAGCCTGCTATTGCAATTGACCGTGGGGGGGCTCGCCAGCCTGCTGGTGATGTGGTTCAGCCGACAACGGGAGTTCAGGGCCGATGCCGGCGGGGCCCGGTTGGCCGGTCATGCCGAGATGATGGCGGCGCTGCGCTCCCTGCGGGCTGGCGGACAGGTGGAGCCGGCGGTCCCGGCCTTCGCCGTATTTGGCCTCAACAGTCATTTTCTCACCAGCGGGTTGTGGCGTTTATTCAGCTCCCACCCCTCGCTGAGCGAACGCATCAAGGCCCTGTGCAAGCCAGGGTAGTGAGTCCCGTCCAGGTACGCTAGAATACCGCCTTTGTTGCTGGAGGTAGTATTATCATGACCCTGATTCGCCCCTTTGCCGGTTTGCGTCCCACCGTGAAGCATGCCGCCGATGTCGTTGCCCCACCCTATGATGTCCTGAATACCGAAGAGGCGCGTGCCCGGGCAGCCGGTCGTCCGTATAGCTTTTTGCACATCTCCAAACCCGAAATTGATTTGCCTCAGGGCACCGACCCCTATAGCCCGGCGGTCTATGCCAAGGGTGCAGAGAATCTGCAAGCTCAGCGCAACAAGGGGATCCTGCAACAGGATTCACAGGCCTGTTATTATCTGTATCGCCTGATCATGGGGAACCATACTCAGACCGGTCTGGTGGCGGTGGCCTCAGTACCAGACTACGACACGAACCGGATCCGCAAACATGAATTTACCCGCCCGGACAAGGAAGATGATCGGGTACGTCAGATCGATGCCCTCAATGCCCAGACCGGGCCGGTGTTTCTGACCTATCGACACGATCAACATGTCGATGCGCTGGTGAAAAAGGTCTGTGCCGGTAAACCCGAATATGATCTGACGGCCGACGATGGTGTCAAACACACCCTGTGGGTAGTTAGCGAACAGGCCCTGATTGATGAACTGACCCAACGCTTCGATGCGATGACGTACCTGTATATCGCCGACGGCCACCATCGCTCTGCTGCTGCCTCAAGAGTTGCAGCCATGCGTAAACAAAACAAGCCCGCGCATCGCGGTGATGAGTCATATAACTATTTCCTGACGGTGATCTTCCCGGACAACCAAATGAAGATCCTCGATTACAATCGCGTGATCAAGGACCTCAACGGGCTGGATAAGGCGGCCTTGTTGCAGGCCATCGATAAAAGCTTTGCTGTTGAACCACAGACGGCAGCCGTCAAACCGGCCAGGGCGGGGGAGTTTGGTATGTATCTCGCCGGTCAGTGGTATCGCCTGACCATTAAGGATGCGCTGATTCCAAAGGCCGACCCGGTCAAACGGCTCGATGTCAGCCTGTTACAGGATAATCTGATTGAACCCATTCTGGGCATTGCCGATCCCCGGCGAGACAAGCGCATCGATTTCGTCGGTGGGATACGGGGTTTGCAGGAACTGGAAAAACGGGTGAATAGTGGCGAGATGGCCGTGGCCTTTTCACTGTTTGCCACCAGCATGGATGCCCTGATGTCAGTGGCCGATGCCAACGAGGTCATGCCACCCAAGTCCACCTGGTTTGAACCCAAACTGGCCGATGGGCTGGTGTCACACCTGCTGGACTAGTTAAAAATTTAACCGCAGAGGACGCAGAGGTACACAGAGTTTTTATCTTTGAAGATTCCTTCTCCCGCGTATCTCTGCGTCCTCTGCGGTTAAGCTGTAAGTCGATATCTTAGTGCGCTTCTTCGAAGTCGTAATTCAGTTCGGCGCCGGGTTGTTGCAGGAAGTGGCCCTGAATAAAATTCACACTGCATTGCCAGAGCACCGCCAGGCTGTTGGCGTCTTCGACGAAGGCGGCAATGGTCTGGATATTTTTCGAACCGGCCTCTTCGGCAATGGCCTTGACCTTTTCCTGATGCTCGACGCTTTGCGGCAGATTGATGATCAAATCCATGTGGACCTTGATGTAATTGACCGACAGGTGCTTGAGTGACTGAAAGGTATTTTGCTCAATGCCAAAATTCTCCAGTGAGGTGCGGCAGTTCAATTCCTTTAAACCGGTATTGATCTGTTTGGCCTGTTTCAGATAGTTGAGCGCGGTGTCCTCACTGATTTCAAATACCAGATTGTCCGGATTGACCTTGCTGGCCTGCAGGCGCTCGCGGAACCAGCCCAGAAAATCCTCATCGGTGAGCGTCCCGGCGGAGAGTTTGATAAAGAAGCGGGTCTGTTCGCCTGCCTGCTGTTTTTTGGTGAGCAGCATGAGGGTATTCATAATCACCCAGCGATCGACAAAGTGCATCATGTTCATTTGTTCGGCCGCAGGAATAAATTCGGCAGGGGGGATTTCCTGCTGATCCTCATCCAGCATCCGCACCAGGACTTCATAGTGGGCACCGGGCTCGCCGTGCAGGCTGACGATGGGCTGGAAGGCCAGGCGGAACATATTCTTTTGCAGGGCGTGTTTTATTTTCTGTGCCCAGTGTGAGACCTGCTCATGCTCAGCCATCTCTTCGATCGCCGGGTTATACATATGACTGCGATTGCCGCCCTCACTCTGCGCATGCTGACAACCTTTCTCGGCGCGCTTGATGCATTCATCGGCCTGGCTGGAGGTTTCGTTGATCAGGCTGATGCCGATACTGGCGGTGGTGGTGACCGATTGGTCGCCCAGGTCGCAGATATGTTCGTGGATCAGCTTGCAGAGCGAGTTGGCGATATTACTCGCCTTGCGTGTATCGACATTATCAACCAGCAGAATAAACACGGGACCGGCATAACGGGCGATAACCCCCAGTTCGTGAAGGCGCGCCCTCATCATTCCCGCTACCTCGGTCAACAACATGTCGGCAGTGGCGATCCCGGCGGATTCCTTCAGCTCGTCGTACTTATCGAGGGTGATGAACAGCAGGGCGCCACGGGTTTTACCTTCCAGGGCGCGGGCGATGAGCATGTCGAGTTGTTCGGTAAGAAAATTCCGATTGTACAGACCGGTCAATATATCCTGTTGACTCATGGCGCTGAGTTTTTGTTCGAGTTCTTTACTGAGGCCCTGGTCACGGATGATGATCTGGGTACAGGCCTCTCCTTCCATGCTGGCGGAAGAGAATTCCATGGTGATCTTGAAGCGTTTGCCTTCTACATGCTGGCCGTACAGATCAAGGCTGCTGTCGGTTACCTTGCCACGGGAGTAACCGCGTAAAAATTCCTTCAGCGTGGCATGGTCTGCGGCGCTGACCATGTCCATGATCGGCAGGCCCTGGATATCATCCGGCTCATCATAGCCAAACATATTCAGATAGGCCTGGTTGGCATAGATGTGCATCCCATCGTGGACATAGGCGATGGCGTCGCGTGAACTGTCGATCAGGGCGCGGGCGCGTTTCTCGGTTTCGTGGAGCATTTTCTCGCACTTCCGCTGGGCGCGGCGATTCTTCAGCTCGGTGATTTCGCGTTTAATAACATGTTTGAGCCGCTCGGGCTGGTTTTCAAACAGGGCATCGCGTGCCCCGGCCTGAAGGATTTCATTGGTTTTACTCTCCACACTGCCGATCGGGATGACCGCCACCAGGGGGATGTCCCTGCCCGAGCGATTGATGACATCAAGTGCGTGACGGGCGGAAAAGCCCGGGATATTGAGTTTGGCGAGGACCAGATCGAGTGGGTTTTCATCCAGCGCGGTGAGCATGTCCTCTTCATCTTCGGCGCGAATGTCACGCACGATGTGGCCGGCCTTGCGCAGCACATTGATGTGGGCCTCGGCCTCTTCAGAGGATTCGAAAATCGTCAGCAGTCTTAATAAATTATCGCTTTCCATAACAGATATTATGCGCTGGTCAGGTCCTGGTGAGGATTGATTGGTAAGGAGATTATAATAGATAAATCAGTAATAGTGACAGGTATGCCAGGCTGATTTGCCGCCACTTAACAGTGACAAGCACACCGCGCTAGATAATCGACCAGATAGAGTCAAAATCTTCCCGATCTTCACCGCTGGGTTTGTTGATGGCTTGTTCGGCCTTTTTCTGTTCCACGATATCAAATTCAAACTGGGCAAAGAAGCCGGTGTTCTGCAACTGCCGGGTCAGGGAGATACCGATGGATTTGCCGAGGATGCGGATCGCCAGCTGGTTGCCGACCCGAAAAGGCACGGGCCCGGTGATCAGGGTCTTGGGCTGACGAATAGCGGGCAACTCCGGCAACATCAGGGTGCGTTTGTATTCTTCTTCATTATCGGAAAATGCCGACTTGATGCCGATGGCGGCGGCATCGGGTGTCAGCATTTCGACCCCCAGTTTCAGTCCCTGTTCCTTTTCCTGCTTCATCCAGCGCACCACACCGATACCCCACTTCCAGGTGTGGCCGTCGCCGCTGCGTTGCAGGCCGATCAACTCACCGACCTGAATATTGGTATCGCTGGTGGCCTTGGTGGCGATGCAATAGCCGTTGGCGCTTTCATTGAGCATGGCCCAGGTTTCGATATGATAATAACTTTTTTGGGCATGCAGGTTGTGCATGCTTTCATCGCCGCTGGACTCTTCGAGCAAAATGGGTTGCTCGAACTGGCTGCCTGGATAAATTTTGTCCCAGATATCGGGTTGTTTGTCATTGACGTTTTTGACGGTGGTGGTGTTGTAGCGTGCGGTATTGACAAATTTATCTTTGGATTGTGTGGCGTAACTGGCCGGGTCTTTTTTACCGAGATAGTTGCCGTCACTGATGACCTTGTGGGTAGAGCTGAGGCCGAGTGTGATATGCAGCTTTTCATTTTTATGCACGCGGGGGAACAGGCGTTTGGGCACCACTCCCCAGGCAATCAACAGGCGGCGTAACAGATCGTGTGACAGTTCATTACGCTGCATCTCGATACCGGGCAGGGTCGTGGTGGCCATATCGGCGTTGTTTTTTAGCTCATCCTGGACGGTAAGCGCCAGATCACCGGTATCAATGATCCTGCAACCCGCCTCAGCTTCGCTGCATTTCTCGGTGGTCAGGGCCAGTGAACGC
>JAHEDB010000205.1 GCA_024641465.1 Chromatiales bacterium
CGCCGATCAAGGAGCCGCTCGATGTCGGCGTCAGAAGTATCAACGCCCTGTTGACTATTGGTCGTGGTCAACGCATGGGCCTGGTGGCGGGCAGCGGGGTGGGCAAGAGTGTCCTGCTCGGCATGATGACAAAATTTTCCACCGCCGATGTAATCGTCGTCGGACTGATCGGTGAACGCGGTCGTGAAGTAAAAGAGTTCATCGATAATATTCTCGGTGAAGCGGGTATGGCGCGGGCGGTGGTGGTGGCCGTGCCTGCCGATCACACGCCGGTGATGCGCATGCACGGCGCCTATCTGGCGACCAGCATCGCCGAATATTTCCGTGACCGCGGTCGGCACGTCCTGCTGTTGATGGATTCACTGACCCGGTTTGCCCAGGCGCAACGGGAAATTGCCCTCGCCATTGGCGAACCCCCGGCCACCAAGGGCTATCCACCTTCGGTGTTTGCCAGGATCCCGCAACTGGTCGAACGTGCCGGTACCGGCGACAAGACCTCCGGTTCGATTACCGCATTCTATACCGTGCTGGTGGAGGGCGATGACCATCAGGATCCGATAGCCGATGCGGCGCGCGCCATTCTCGATGGCCATATCGTGTTATCGCGGGATATGGCCGAGGCCGGTCTGTATCCGGCGATCAACGTCGAGGTATCGATCAGTCGTTTGATGACCGAGATCAGCAGTCCTGCACAACTGGCGATGGCGACGCGTTTCCGGCAGTTGAATTCCATCTATCAACAGAACCGGGATCTGATCAGTGTCGGCGCCTATGCCACCGGCAGTGACCCGCGGATCGATGAGGCAATCGCCATCAACCCACGTCTGCAGGACTTTGTTCGCCAGGATATGCGTACCGCTGTCAGCCTGGAAAACAGTCTGCACGACCTGGAGGCCGTATTACGCGCCCCGCCACGGACCAATGTGATGTCGCAACTGGTTGTGCAATGATGATGCCAGTGAGCGGCAGGTTTATTGCATATACTTTGTATGACAGGTGCAAACCTTTGACAGAAGACAGGTGTGATGTATGAAAAAATCAGATCGCATGATACCGATCAAACAGATTGCCGCCGATCATGAACAGGAGGCGGTCAAGGATCTCGGCCAATCCCAACGCGCCCTGTCGCAGCACGAAATGAAATTGGAACAGTTGAAAAAATATCGTGCCGAATATGCCAGGCTGTTTCAGGAACACGGCACCCGCGGCATGGCGGGCGCCCAGTTACAGGCCTATCAGACCTTCCTCGCACAGCTCGACGGTGCGATACGCCAGCAACTGGCCATGATTAAACAAATCGAAGGCGAGTGCGCGGACAAGCGTGAGGTCTGGCAACAGCGCCATACCCGCACTGAGGCCCTCGGCAAGACCGTCGAACGTTTTCAAAGCAGCGAGCAACGGCTACAGGACAAGCAGGAACAACGTGAAATGGATGATCACAGCAACAGTCAGTTCTGGGTGTTGCACCACAACAAATAAGCCTGCGGCTTATTGATCTATTCCTTAGAAATCACCGCTATTTTCCGCTATGCAGGTCTGGCACAGGCCTTGCAATTAATCCAGCAGACAGTGTTATCTACACATAGTGGATTTGAGTGGAATAGAGTTAATGTCCGACAGTTCATCAATGATCATGAATATGGGCGCCGAGGTCGCAAAGGTCGCGGGGCCGGTGACTGGGCAGCCCATTGCCGCCGGGGATGGCAATAAATTCGCCAATATCCTGCAATCGGTATTGCCCGCGGGCCAGCAAACCGCATCGGATGATGTGCTATTGAACAAACAGATTGAGATCAATCCCCTGTTATTCAGCCAGATGGACGATTCACAAAATCCGTTATTAATGGCGGATGATATTGACCTGGACGCGCTGTTTGGCGGCAAGGCCTTGCCGGATGACGAGCAAGGGATTGCCTGGCAGACATTGCTATCAGAATATGACAGCACCGATCCGAATACGCCACGGCTGATTGTTGCCAAAGGCGATGAGGAGGGTTACCAGATAGCGGAATTGAACCCTGCGGATATCTTTACCGGCAAGCTGCCACCGGATGGTGAAAGAGCGGCGGCAGATGATTTGCCCGCTTCGCAACAGACATCGCTGGATCTCACAGACACTGCCGGGGATGATGATACGACAGGTGAGTTGTCAGCCGCGGAACTGGTAGCGGCCCTGGCACTGGCCAACAGGCAGGATACCGAGACAGCCCCAAGGCAGCTCGTTACCGCCACTCAGGATGAAAACTCGCAAAAACTCAGCGGTCTGGAACAGGTCAGCAAGCAACCGCCGGTTAGTCAGAATATCCCTGAGTCTGTTATCAGCGCGGCGGCTAAAAAATCCGACAGTGAACAGTTTTCAGCCGACAAATTTACCCTGCCGACTGATGACGCAGGGACGAATACGAATTTCAGCAAATCGGATATAGCCACCTACTTTGGCGCCGATAGCGCAGCCGCCAAACCCACCGGCCAGGCAATGAATCATTCCGTGTCGATGCTCGGGGCGTCGACCTACGCCGCGGTTTCCGGGATGCACTCCGGGGGTGCAACTTCACAGTCTAATGCGCCACTCATCGCCAGTCTCACTGTGCCACCGGACAACCCGGCCTGGGGTGATATTGTTGGCGATCGTGTGCAATGGATGGCGACCCAGAATATTCAGGAGGCCAGGATCAGTCTGAATCCGCCTGAATTGGGTCTGCTGGAAGTGCGTGTGCAAATCGGGCATAACCAGCAAACCTCAATCTCCTTCAGTACCCCTCATGCCCAGGTGCGTGATGCCCTGGAATCCGCCGTGCCAAGGCTTCGTGAAATGTTTGGTGACAGTGGCCTGACCCTGGGCGATGTCAATGTGTCTCATCAATCCATGTCTGATCAGCGGCATCCAGGCAATGGCAATCAAGCGGCAAGCCCTCCAACGAATCGATATAGCAACACTGCGACCGAAGCCATTGCTCCATTACAGCAGCAACAGATAGTGATGAGCGGATCCGGCATGCTCGACCTGTATGCCTGAGTGAAAGGTTAACTTGTGTTTCATCATGGTGCATGACCATTTTTCATGTAAGACATTTAAAAAATTCTTAGGCGTGGCGCATGGTTATAAGAACTTACACATCTGAGTCTTATTCCCTAACTAACTAAAGCTCTTATATATGTGGACGATAAGACATAAACATTTATGAATGAATGAACGTTTTTGTCACTCAGATTAAGGAATTTAGATGGGCCTGTTTTCAAAGTCGAATGGCGAGATGGTGGAAGGAAATAATATCACCTGTAGTGGCGTAATGGATATCTCGCGTGCTGCTAAATTTCATCAGGAAGTGAAGGCCGCCCTGGGTAAGGGTGGAGTGATCGTGCTGGATGCGGCAGAGATCGAACGGATTGATACGACAATACTGCAATTGCTGCTGGGCCTGTGTCGGGATGCGGCGGCACGAAAGGTACAGGTGAAGTGGCTGGCGCCGAGTGATGCGCTGATAAGGGCGGCGGCCCTGCTTGGCTTGAGCAAGCCGTTAGGTTTACCAGAAGGTAATTGAGATGATTAACAGTAATTTGGCTTCGAGGGAGATTTTATGGCAAGTATACTCGCAGTAGATGACTCTGCTTCAATGCGGCAAATGGTGGCCTTCACCCTGAAAGGCGCCGGGTTTGATGTTGTCGAAGCAGAAAATGGCAAGGTGGCGCTCGATAAAGCCAAGTCGCAAAAATTTGATCTGGTGATATCCGATGTCAATATGCCTGTCATGGATGGCATTACACTTATAAAGGAACTGAGGGCTTTATCAGAATACAAATTTATCCCGATGTTGATGTTGACGACAGAAAGTGGTGATGACAAAAAGACCCAGGGTAAATCGGCTGGCGCGACCGGTTGGATCGTCAAGCCGTTCAATCCGGATCAATTGCTGGCAACGATAAAAAAAGTCCTGGGCTAGGGAGACACTATGTCGATTGATATGTCACAGTTCCTGGCCACTTTCTATGAGGAAAGTTTTGAAGGCCTGGAAATCATGGAGTCTGAACTGCTTAACCTGGAT
Organism: Chromatiales bacterium; assembly: GCA_024641465.1. GTDB lineage: Bacteria > Pseudomonadota > Gammaproteobacteria > UBA6429 > Thiohalophilaceae > JAHEDB01. Next base: position 4,044 of record JAHEDB010000205.1, read on the forward strand.
ATCGGTGCAGCAGATGCGGAGACTATCAATACGATTTTTCGTGCAGCACATTCTATAAAGGGTGGTAGTGGTACTTTTGGTCTGAATGCGGTTGCCTCATACACGCATGTGATGGAAACGCTGCTGGATGAAATGCGCAATGGTAAACGGGATGTGACTCAGGAAGGGGTTGAGATCCTGCTGGCCTCGGTGGATGTGTTGCGGGATATGTTGAAGTCTTTGCGGGATGATCAGCCCCTCAATCACGATGCCATTGCCGATGCGCAACGACAACTTGATTTTCTATTGTCTGGTACTGCAAATGATGCAGTACCATCAGAAACAGAACAAAATGGTGATGAGGAAGCAGTCGCGGATTCTGGCGATATAATTACAGAAAACGCCGCTTCAGGTGCATGGCGAATCAGGTTTGCACCTCACCGGGATATGTTGAAGACGGGTAACGACCCGGTAAGGATCATCCGCGAGCTGGACTCGATGGGTGATATCCAGGTAGTCGTAAATATCAATAATCTGCCATCGCTCGATGATATTAACCCGGAAGAAAGTTATCTTTCATGGGACATTATTCTTGACTCAGCCGTGAGTGAGATCGAGATCCGGGAGGTTTTTGCCTGGGTTGAAGATGAATGTGAGCTGCAAGTGGAAGCCAGTGCCGGTGGTCAAGCAGAAAAAACACTCGATGACGAGGATGTTGCAGGCCCGCAATTAAATGTTGAGTTACTGGAAAACAGTTTTCAGGCAGTCGCCCCTCATGGCGAGACCATCGTCAGGCGTTTCTACGAGGAATTATTCAAACGGCACCCTGCTGTAAAACCCCTGTTTAGTAAGACGACACCCGAAAAACAACAGCTGAAATTACTCGCCGCCCTCAAGCTGGTGATAGCAAATCTGCGGACGCCGGAAAACTGATCAAGGCACTGA
>JAHEDB010000206.1 GCA_024641465.1 Chromatiales bacterium
TTCCTCGGCGCCGGTTTCAACGAGCGCACCAGTTACCTGTGGGATGAGAATCTCATCGACAATAAAAAGATCGCCCAGGTCGATATCGATGAAGACCAGCTGGAAAAGGTCTTCAAGGCCGACGTGGCGATCCACGGCGATGTGAAGCAGGTGGTCTCCGAGGTGCTGGCGCGCATCAAGGCCAATGGCGTGCCGGTTAAAAAAGATAATCACATCGCCAGCACCCTGCAGGCCTTGCACGGTGACCGGGCCGAGCGTGACGCCGAGGTGTTTGAGGCGCGCTTCCCGCTGGTGGCAAAGTTCTATCAACGGCTGGAGCAGACCTTCCCCAGCGGTATTCAGATCTTCGATGACAACATCATCTTTGCGCAAAACTTTTTTAATGTCTCGACCGACAATCGCTATTATCCCAACTCCGGCGTGTCCTCGCTGGGCAACGCCATCCCGGCGGCCATCGGCGCACGCTTCGCGGCGCACAAGCCGACCTTTGCCATCCTCGGCGACGGCGGCTTCCAGATGTGTTGCATGGAGATCATGACGGCGGTGAATTACGACATCCCGCTCAACATTGTCATGTTCAACAACTCCACCATGGGCCTGATCCGCAAGAACCAGTCACAGCAATACCACGAACGCTATATCGATTGTGACTTCGTCAACCCCGATTACGCCTTCCTCGCCCAATCGTTTGGTATCCATTACCAACGGGTCGAACAGCAAACGGACCTGGATGCGGTGTTCGACAAGTGCGATTTTCAGCAGGGCACCAACCTGATCGAAATCATGATCGACAAACACACCTTCCCCAATTACATCACTCGCCGTTAGGCCTTGCCCGAGGGGAAGAACGTTTTGCCAAGCCGCGCGGCACTAGAGGGATTCTTACAACACAGTCAGGCGGCCGATGCCGGCGTGTTGCAGCAGCGCCTGGCCGCGCTGGCGCCCGGCGACCACGACGCCATCATCTCTATATATAAAGAAGCCCTCCCCTTCATCGAGCAGGCCCTCTGGCGGGGCGAACCCGATGCTGCCCTGCTGGCGGGCTATCAACAGGTATTCCGCGAACTCGAGCAACATATCGCTGAACGGGGTGAAGACCGGCGGCATCACATCGTGTTGTGCATCCCCGTCGCGGATCGACCGCAACACCTCACCGCCTGCCTCGATAGTGTGCTGGAACTGTGCCGCCTGTTTCAGTACGGCGGGATGGTAAACGGCCGTTATCAAAAGCTCAGTGTGATGATCTGCGACGACAGCCGCGATGCGGATAATATCCGGCAACATCAGGCCATACTGCAACAGTTCCATGAGCGGGGACTGGAGACGATCTACTTTGGCCAGACACAACAGTTACAGCAGATCGGCAAACTCCCGGCGCAACAGCGCGACCAGCTGCTCGGTGTGCTGGGTAAGGTGGAGCCAGAGGCCTTTTATCACAAGGGCTCACCGCGCATGCGCAATATCGCCAGTCTGAAACTACGTGACATGTTACAGGTGCATGATCGGGTATTATTTTATTCCCTCGACAGCGACCAGGAATTCCAGATCAAGATCAGCACGGCGCAGGGCGATCGGGACCTGTATGCGGTCAACTTCTTTTATTATCTGGACGAGATCTTTACCTGCAACGATATTTGTATCCTCACCGGCAAGGTCGTGGGCGATCCACCGGTGTCACCGGCGGTGATGGCGGGGAATTTTCTGCAAGACGTGATCAGCTTCGTCGAGCAAATGGCCGCCCTGCCGCCGCAACAGGACTGCCGCTTTCATGACCACGGCAAACAAAAGACCGACGATGCCGCCTATCACGACATGGCCGAGATGTTTGGTTTCAAACGCGCGGACGACTCTTTCCATTTTCCCTGTCCGCTGCACGGTGAGCATGACAACGGCAGGTGTTTCAATCACTTTGCCGGTCAGGTCAACGCCTTCTTCTATGGTGAACACCCGACCCGCAAGACCTATTATGAATATGGCGGTGACAACACCACGCTCATCCCGGCGCGGACGGTCTATCCCGGCAACTATGTGTTTAATGCGGAAGGCTTAAACTACTTCATTCCCTTTGCGCCCCTCAAACTGCGCATGAATGGCCCGGTGATGGGGCGTATCGTCAAGGCCAAATTAAAAGATCGCTTTGTCTCCGCCAACCTGCCGATGCTGCATAAACGCACCGTGCAGGATACCGGCAAGACGGAATTCCGCCCCGATATCCATCAGCAGGCCGACAGGATCGACCTGGCCGGTGAGTTTGAACGGCAGTACTTCGGTGATGTCATGTTATTCAGCGTAGAGAAACTCACCGCGCAAGGCTATCCGGAAAATATCCTGAGCCGCGACATGGTCAGCGAGATCGTTCACGCGACCGAGAAGGCGCTCCGCCAACGCTATCTGGCCAAGCACCAGGAGATCATGCAGCGGCTTGCCTACCTGAAGGGTCTGTTACATGATCGACAACACTGGTGGAATCAGACCATGGACTTTGCCATCGCCAAGGCCCAGCTCGGCGCGTTTGCCGACAACATCGAACATAATTTTGGTGATGACTCGAAAGGTTACCGGCTGCTTAACTCGGTGGCAGACAAGCAACCGCGCCTGAGCAGGATTGTCGAGGCCATTCTGCACTACCCGGCAGAGCAGCAGAGCTGGGTTCAAACCATGGCACAGGGGACGGCCGCGAGTGGGGTGGCATAGGTGATCGACTACATAAAATACCGTCTGCATAAAAACAGGCGTCCGTTACGCTACCAGTTGCTGCAAAAGTTGTTACTCAATCAATCCCTTTCTTCCACACAATTGCTCGACAAGCAGCAACAGGACCTGGCGGATATGGTCGTCTTCGCGGTCGGTCATACTGAATATTATAAGAACGCCTACCGTGGCCTGTTGCCAGACGACCCCGCGCAACTCGATATTACCCGTCTGCCTGTCCTCAGTAAGGAGGCGGTGATCGCCAACCGCGAACAGATGGTAGCCGACACCGTGGACAAGGCCACGATGCGCCTCGGTTATACCGGCGGCTCCACCGGCCAGCCGGTGTCGTTTTATTATGACGACTATAAAATGGAACTGATGCGCGCCGGTATGAGCCGCAGCTACATGTGGTCCGGCTGGCGGCCGGGACAGAAGATCCTCAACTTCTGGGGTGCAAAACAGGACATCAAGCCAAACAGCCTTGTCAAACGTTACCATGATTACATCGCTGCCGAACAGACCATCGGCGCCTATGAATACGGTGATGATGAGTTGGCCCGCTGGGCGCACCTTATCCAGACGTGGCGGCCGGTGCTGATCCAGGGCTATGCCTCGATCATCGCCGATGTGGCGCGCTACGTGATCGACCATAAGCTTGCAATGCCAACATCGATCAGGGCTGTCTATTCAACCGCCGAAGTGCTGTACGATGAACAACGCGCCGTGATGGCACAGGCGTTTAATTGCCGGGTCACCAACCAGTACGGCTGCCGCGAGATCCCCAATATCGGCCTCGAATGTTGCCACGGCAATATGCACATCTTCACCGACATGGTGCAGCTGGAATCGGGTGAGGATGACCAACTGCTGATCACCTCGCTGACCAATTTTCTCATGCCGATGATCCGTTATGCCAACGGCGACACCGGCAGACTCAAGCCCGGCCAGTGTGCCTGCGGCTCACCCTTCCCGATGATGGAGATGGGCATGTGCCGCAGCAATGACTTTATAAAAACAAAGGGCGGCAAAAAGATTGCCCCGTCGTATTTCAATCGCCTGCTGGATGGCATCAGCGGTATCAGGCAATACCAGTTCATCCAGACTGAAATCGATAAACTTATCCTTCATCTCAATGTGACAGGCGAAATCGATAAGGGCTTGCAACAGGCCATACAAAACCAGATCCACGGCGAAGTCGATCCCGGTATGCAGTTTGAGATTATTCTAACCGATGACATCAAACGCACGGTGTCCGGCAAGTACCGGTTTGTGATCAGCCATCTAAACTGATACACCATTCGCCGCCATCGAAACCCCTTGTCTGGTAAAAGCCAAAGGCGTTATGCTCAGCTATCGATCTGCTGGTAAGGGTCTTCCTGTATAGATCGCCACATATAATAAGTGAAACCTCACAAGGAGGCGGGTATGTCTAAGAGATTCTGGATCGCGCTTGTCCTGATATTGTTACTGATACTGATTATCCTGTGTCGGTTGTTGTGTCCAGGCACACCGCCTGCGCCAGGCGCCGCGTGTGTTCCGGATGTCCCTGTCAATGCCGGGTTGCTGACTGCGCCACCCACCGATATCGCCAATGTCGTTGATGTGATCCCCCTTGGCAATCTCAATCCCGGTGGAGGGCATGTGCTGTCGGTGGACCACATGTACCTTTCATATCCGGTTCCGGCCGGCGGTGGCAGCCTGAGTTATCCGGTACATAACATGGCGGCCGGAAAACTGTTTGCGATCTTCCGGCAACAAGTCCCGAGTCGGCCCGATTATGATTATCAATTATTTATTAAACACACCTGTAGCGTTTATAGCTACGTCGATCACCTGCACGGCCTGAGTCCCACGATTACCGCCTATCTCTCCAGTCACAGTGTCCCCTGGCTCGACCTAAGCGGCAGTGGCACGGGGCCGTGGTTTATGTTTCTTGGCCAGAGCGGTGGCGCTGCCATGCTGCCCCTGGCCAGTGGTGAACAGATCGGCATTACCAAAAACTATTCACACAACTGGGATGTCGGGCTGGTGGACACGCGCCAGACCACGGGCACCTTCGCCAATATCAGCCCCAGGCGTTATCCGAGCTTCAGTGATTACGCCCCCCTGTTTCCCGCCTTTAGCGGTATTGACCTGATGCCCTATAACCTCGGCAACAAGATGCGCAACGCCGCCTGCTTTATCGACTACATGAACAACGGCAGCGGCATGCAGGCAGCCTGGTACGCCAAACTTGCCTCGACTCCAAAGGGTTGCGGCAGC
>JAHEDB010000207.1 GCA_024641465.1 Chromatiales bacterium
ATGGGTCAGCAGCGCGGCGAATTCTTCGCCGCCATAGCGGGCCATGACATCGCTGCGACGCATCTGCGCCTTGATGATCGAGGCGACCTCCTGCAAGACACGATCACCGATCTGGTGGCCATATTCATCATTAAATTTCTTGAAGTGATCGATGTCCAGAAACAGGCAGCTGATCGGGGTCTGGGTGCGGGCGGCGCGATTGATCTCTTCCACCAGGCGTTGATCGAAGTAGCGCCGATTGTGAACACCGGTGAGGGGGTCGATCAGACCGAGCAGTTTGATGCGTTCCTGGTTGAGGGCGTTTTCGATACAGATCGCCACCACCGAGGTAAATTGCTGGAAGAAGTCCGTGGCAGAGCCTGCAACGAAACGTTCAGCCTGATAACTGCCCAGATTGAGGGAGCCGACCAGCTTGCGATTGCGGATCAGCGGCAGGATGGCCATGCTGACGGGCTCGAGCAGCTCATAGCGGGGAAAGAAAAACTCCTTTTGCTTGTCATCGCACTTGCCAAGCAGGGGCGACATGTCGTCTGACAGTCTTGAACGCAGGCGATAGCGGCTGTCGACGAAGATCAGCCCGGGAAAGTTCGCGAATTTAAAATCATCATTTTTAAGGGTGCGGCGGATTTCATATTCGGCATCGATCAGGGTCAGGGTGACGACATCCAGGCCGGCCTCGGCACGATACTGGTTGAGAATAATCTCGATGAGGGTGGATAGATCATTTGCCGCCAGCAGACGCAGCATATTGGCATGCAGACGCAGAAATTTCTGCTCGTTCTCCTTGGCCTGGACAACATAGGCCTTGAGCTGGCGCTTCAGCTTGGTGTTTTCGTCGTAGATATCTTCAGCATTCATGGGCTCTGAGCCTCCGTGCTGGCGTTTCCTATTGAAGATAATAGTTCAAAAAGCTGGTTTTGGCTTACCGGCTTGCTCAAAAAGTGATCCATCCCCGCCTCGATGCACTGCTGTCGATCTTCCAGCGTGGCGTTTGCCGTCAGGGCGATGATCGGGATATGCCGGTCATCACCTTCCTGGGCGCGCCAGCTGCGCGTTGCCTGCAGGCCGTCCATCTCGGGCATGCGCATATCCATCAGGACGAGATCATAGTGGTGGGTTTGCAGGGCCGTGACGGCCTGTAGACCGTTGATAACACGGTTGACCGTGTGTCCGGCCTTGGAAAGATAGACGGTGATCACCTTGGCGTTGATATCGCTGTCCTCCGCAACAAGTATATTTAGGGCTTTTGTTGTTTTATTTTGTTGGTTAACTGCCTGTTTTTGATCATTATTTTGTTGATCGGGTATCAGGTAGTCAGTAAGTTCCTGATATTTTATCGGCAGCATAAATAATTTATTAAATATTTTTTCCTTACGTCCTGATTCGTTCATCGATGCGATATTTGCCAGCAGGCAGATGCGAATTTCATCCGGCCATGTGTCCTGGATCTGGCGGGAGATCTGTTCGCAGGTCTCTTTACAGGACGCCTCATTGAGGAAAAGATGAATCGATTTACGGTTTGGTGACTGACGCAGGTAATCCAGCAGGCGGTCTTTGGACTCGATGTTCTGAAATGTGATTCCCAGGTGCTGGCAGTAACCGGCGAATACCTCCTGCTGCCGCGGATTGGTATCAAACAGGATGATGTGTGTGCCGGTTTCACAACCGGGTAGGGCCTGGGTGGCCTGGATATAGGTCCAGGGGATCTCAAACCAGAATGTGCTGCCCTGACCGAGTTCACTGCTGACACCGATTTGCCCATCCATTAGCCTGACCAGATTATAGGAAATGGTGGTGCCAAGACCGGTACCGCTCTGGCTGGTGTGCCTGGCGGCATCGGCCTGATAAAACGGTTCAAAGATTTTTTCGATCTGATGTTGGCTCATGCCGGGTCCGGTATCCTGGATCTCAAAACGCATGCGGGCCAGTTTCGTGCCGGCGTCAAGATCAGCCATCTTCACGGTCATATGAACATAACCATGCTGGGTAAATTTAACGGCATTACCGATCAGGTTGAGCAGGACCTGCCGAACGCGATTGGCGTCACCAATTAATCGTTGGGGGATGTCGGGCTGGATGTAGTAGGTCAGTTCGACGCCCTTATGGTTGGCGACCGGGGCAAACATCTGGGCGACACCGTGGACCAGGTCAAACAGGTTAAACTCATCCAGATTGAGTTTGTATTTATTGGCCTCGATCTTTGACAGGTCGAGGATGTCATCGATCAGGGCATGCAGTGATGAGGAAGATTGTTGCAGGCCGCGGACATATTCTTTCTGTTCATTATCAAGGCGGGTTTTCTCCAGCAGGTTGGTCATGCCGATGATGCCGCTCATCGGGGTGCGGATCTCGTGACTCATGGCGGCGAGAAATTCGCTCTTGGCCTTGTTGGCCTTGTCGGCATCGGACTGGGCCTGTTTGATGCGCCCGAGCATGACAGTGATATAGGGCGGCAAGAGGATGAGTAATAACATATAAACTGATACATCAAAGAGATGCGAATACCAGGTATCGGAATACCAGAGCACCAGCGAAAAACCAATCACGCTGGCTATGCTGGCGGCATAAAGTTGACCGCTGCCATAACGTACCCCGTAGCCAATAAAGGTCCATGGATAGAGCAGGAAGAACGGGCTGAAAGGGCCGCCATCAGTGAGCATCATGGAAATACTGATTGAGCCAAAATCAATCGGGATGGTCAGGTAGGTGCGCATGTTGGAGCGTGGCGTGTGTAAGATGCTGGCCAGGATCAGCAAACTGCCAATGATGAACGATGAACAAAATATCAAGAACAGATCAAAGCGTGGCGGGTAATAGTTGTGGTACATGGCCAGGCCGATTTGCAGGCTTGTCAGACACCAGATCACAAAGCGCACCAGCGCCTGTGAAAACTCGGGATTGGTTTTGTATTCCGTAACGAATGCTGTTCTGGAGCTGAAGATCCTGTTCATGGTTTGCCGGCGGGCCTTATGTTACAAATATTAAGCCAGTATAATGTATTTTATATTAATTAGGGGGAGTTCGGACCATGTCAGGCAGTACCAGGGTTGTTTTTGAAGACGAGAATAAATGCGGTAAGTGCACTCGATCTATTTGTTGTACCTACACCACGCAATCGGTTAAGGCACCGCGCAGCCGGGATGATTTTGACCATCTGCTCTGGCAACTGGCGCATGACGGCATGCAGGCCTACAAGGACGAGGACGGCTGGTTCCTGCTGATCAATAACACCTGCCGCTTTCTACTGCCGAAGGGCGGTTGTGGAATCTATGACACCCGCCCCGAGGTCTGTCGCGACTATAGCAATGATTATTGTGAATACGATGAACCGGCCGAAACCAATTTCGAACACTTTTTTGACAGTTATGAAACCCTGCTGAAGTACTGCCGCAAGAGGTTTAAGAACTGGGATAAGCGGTTTGGTAAATAATATTTTAACCACGGGGAACACGGGGAAGAGCCAGATTTATTATTTAGAGGTGCCCTTTACTTTGGATCCCCCGTGTTCCCCGTGGTTGTATGTTTTACGAAGGCATGATGTCCATAAAACTATGAATGGCCTCGAACTCTTCCACATCCTTGGCGGGGTTCTGACTGTCAGGTTTGTGGACACAGAGCAGGTGTTGAATCCCGTAACGGCGGGCCGAGCGTAGTACCGGCAGGCTGTCATCCACCAGCAAGGTGCTGGTCGGATCATAACTGACATCCTGTTTCAATTTATTCCAGAAATCCGTTTCTTCCTTGGGCATGCCGTAGTCGTGGGCGCAGATGATCTGATCGAGATGATTGTGCAACTGGGTACGATCCAGTTTCAGCATCAGGCTCTTGCGGTGGGCATTGGTGACCAGCACGGCCTTTTTACCGTGTTGCCGCAGCTGGTCGAGAAAATCCAGCACATGGGGATGGATGGCGATGAGGTGATCGATCTCGCCCTTCAGCATGGCGATATCCAGCCCCAATTGCTCAGACCAGTAATCGACGCAATACCAGTTCATGGTGCCTTCCACCTGCTGGAACTTGGGGAACAGGGCGGCCTTGGCGGCGTCGATCTCAAGGGTGTGCTTTTCCGCGTAGCGCTGGGGGACGTGCTCACGCCAGAAATACGAGTCGAAATACAGATCCAGCAGGGTGCCATCCATATCCAGCAGAACGGTATTGATTCGAGACCAGTCAATCATGGTGGAGTTACTATATATATTGGTCCAAAGCCGCATTGTACCCGATTCAGGACAAAAATCAGTCCTCTCAGGTCATCCCTGGTTAATTTGTCTATGCTGTATTGAAGGGAGAGTGGTTTCAACAGGGGTCACAGATGAGAGTAACAGGATATTTATTGCTGGCGTGTGTGTGGCTTGTGTCGGCCGCGGCCATGGCGACCAGCGAATATACCGAGGAGGAACTGGAGCGCTGGTTCAATAGCGACAGCTTTGAACCACCACGACCCATCCATGAGGTCAGTGACGGACAACTGGTGTTTCTGCCTTCGCCGCGTAAGCAGGAATTGCACCACCATCACAACAACATGACCATCTTTCCACACAGCCTGCAGGATGGCTGGGTGATGATGGAGCAGTGTCACACCCATCTGGACAAGGTCCCTGCCGCTCAGATTGTATTTGCCCGGGATCGGGTCCGGGACATCCGAGTGCTTTCATTTCAGAACATGGGCAAGGCCTGGGTTGACGGGCCGACGGTGCAAATGACCGACATTCGCAGCGATGCCCGTCTGTGTATGCAGGCCTGGATGCGGGCCCTGTTTATCAATGATGACGGCAGTTATAGCCTGCGTAACGGGCCGTTTATGCGGCGCTTTCTCGATGGTTATTTTCCGATAAGGGTTTCCATGGTGATCGATTTTAAGGGGACCGGCCTCCGACCTACCGTGGTGACGCCCGCCGAACAGGACGGTTTCAGCGTCTGGCGCAAAGACCAGCAGATCGGCTTTGATGCGGTATT
>JAHEDB010000208.1 GCA_024641465.1 Chromatiales bacterium
CCAGTTCACCCTTGTCATTACACGACAGGATGCCGCGCTGAAAATCGGTGCGGCCGGGTTGTTTTTTTAGCATGGATTTGCAGGGGACCTTGACGATCACCGGTTCGATATCGTGCTGGCCGAGCATGCGGCGCAGGGCGGGCAGGACGAACTGGTAATAGGTGGCCATGACGGAGACGGGGTTGCCGGGCAGGCCGAAGAACACGGCGTTATTCACTTTACCGAAGGCCAGCGGTTTGCCGGGCTTCATGCTGATCTTCCAGAAGTTGATCTTGCCGAGTTTGTCTAATGTCTCTTTGACATAGTCGGCCTCACCCACCGAGACGCCGCCGGAGGTGATCACCGCATCGGCCAGTGAGGCGGCGGTGCGGAAGGCGCTCTCAACCGCGTCGCGATCATCGCGGATCACGCCCATGTCGATCAGCTCTACCCCCAGATTGCTGAGCATGCCAAACAGGGTGTAACGATTACTGTCGTAGATCTGTCCTTCGAGCAGGGGCTCACCCACGGCGCGCAGTTCATCGCCGGTGGAGAAGAAGGCGACGCGCAGTTTGCGTTTGACGGCGACCTCGGGGATACCCAGGGAGGCGAGCAGACCGATCTCGGCGGGACCGAGTTTTTTACCGGCGCGGAGGGCGGGGCCACCCTGCCGGATATCTTCGCCGATATAACGCACGTTCTCACCTTGTTGATATCCGCCGGTGATCGTAATCACATCATCCGTGCGTTGTACCTGTTCCTGCATGATCACCGTGTCGGTGCCGTTTGGTACCTTGGCGCCGGTCATGATCCGAATCGCCTCGCCTTTTTTAACTTCCCCCTGATAGGGCGTACCGGCAAACGAGGTACCGGTCACTTTCAATATTACCTCGCCGCTGGCGGTGACATCCGCCGCGCGCACGGCATAACCGTCCATCGCCGAGTTGTCATACGGCGGGACATTGATCGGTGAGATCACCTCTTCGGCCAGGATACGATTCAGGCCATCGCGCAGGGCGACGCGTTCAAAGCCATCGATGACCGACACGCTGTCAAGCATGCGGGTGCGGGCCTGATCGACACTCAGCCAGCCGGTGTTGGTATCACAATCGATTTTGACGGGGATGGTTTTGCTCATGGGAAATCGTCTATGTCCGTAAGTGAAATAAAATTATCGTGCAAGGGGCCTGGATGATCCAGTCGATCGACTGAATTGCAATATAAAGTCTGCGATCATCACGGGGTCATTCAGGTCCAGGATCGGTAAATCAGTATCTATTGCTGTCGCCTGATCGGTGGCGACGGCGATGATGTTCGGGTCATTGGGGAACAACAGCGTCTTGCCGAGGGACGGGCGGTGTAATTCGAGCTTGGGGAATGCGATGTGCTTGAAGCCTTCCACCAGGATCAGGTCCAGGCGATTCTGATCGAGTTGCTGGATCAGCTCATTCAGATCCGGATCGCCGCTGAGTTCCGGTGTCTCCACCATCAGCGCCCAACGCCTTTTCGAGGCGATGAGCATTTGCCCGGCGCCGGCCTTGCGCAGTTCATAACTGTCCTTGCCCGGTGTATCGACATCGAAATTATGATGGGCGTGTTTGATCATGCCGATGCGTATACCCCTGGCGGTCAATAAGGGGATCAGTTGCGTCAGCAGGGTGGTCTTGCCCGTGCCGCTGAAGGCGGCAAAGCCGAGCATCGGTTTGGCGGTTTTGATCATAGGCGTCGCTCGGCCTCGGCCAGTTGTTCTGGTGTGTTGATGTTTTCAAAGGCAAGTGGATCGGCAAACTCCACTACACAGTGCGGTTGCTGTTGGACCCAATCCTGCACTTTGTGCTGGCCGCTGGCAAGATAGTTTGCCAGCGAAGTCTGTAATGAACGGTGTGCCAGGCAATACACCGGTTGCAGTTCACCCCCGCAACTGGCCACGACGAGGGGGCCGGGTTGCACCTGCACGGCCCGCACCAGTTGCTCGACCAGATCACCGGGTAACCAGGGATTGTCGCAGGGCACGGAGATCAACCACTCGGTGTGCATGTGTTGCAACCCGCTGAGCAGACCGGCAAGCGGACCGGCAAAGTTTGGCAGGCTATCGGCAATGACCGGACAGCCGAACTGTTGGTAGGTGTCCTGGTGCCGATTGGCGTTGATCAACACGCCGCCCAACTGGGGGCGCAGCCGCTCGATGACATAGCCGATAAGCGGTTTATTTCCCAGTGAAATCAGCCCCTTGTCCTGACCATTCAGGCGGCGGGCCTTGCCGCCGGCGAGGATCAGGCCGGTGATGTCAGTGGTTTCAGGTTTTGGGAACATAGTTTGCATTGTTGTCGGGCACACGTTGAGGATAGTTTAACAGCATAGAGGCAACATTATGAAAATCGGGTCCCAGTTACAGGTGGCGATGGCGAATATGGACAAACAGGTGGAGCTGGCCAAGAAGGTCGCCGGCGAGACCATGGTGAGTGACAAGGAGGCCAAAAAGGAGATCAAGGCCGCGGCCAAGGCCGAGGTTGAAGGGCCTTTAGGTAATAATGTCGATGTCGAGGCCTGAGCCTCAATAGTTACTGGGCAAATTCGAGTTGCTCTTTAACGGCATCGATCCCCTGTTGTGCGCATTCGTGATCGACATCACCGCTACGCTTTTTGGCCGGGGCGCCTGAGACACCGACGGCGCCATACATATGTCCGCCGATCCGCACCGGTACCCCACCGCCGATGAGTAATACGCCGGGCGCATTGCTTAAACCCTCAAAGCCCTTCGCCATGTCGATGGTCGGGGTCTGAAAGCTCGCCGCCGTGCTCGCCTTGAGCGTGGCAACATCAATGGTATGGGAGCCGGACAGTGGGTTGCGGACAAAGGCCAGCAACTTGCCATTTCTGTCGGTCACCGCCACCGATACCTGATAACCCATTTTTGTGCAGTGCCGTGCCGCCGCCATGACCAGTGTGTTGGCCAGCTCCATAGACAATGTGCGACTGCTGACAAAGGCCGGTTCTTCGGCGCGTAAACCTGAACTCAATACTAGAAAAACCAGGGCGTAAAAAAGTTTGATATGCATGGTATTGTCTCCCGGTGGATGGTCAGGTGGAGATTACGACCGACCGCAATCCGGTGCAATGTTCATTTGTGCAGTTGTTGTAAGGCCCACTGGATATGTTCCTGTACCAGGGGCGAGGCATGGGGCAGTCTGTTTTGTAATGCCAGTAACACGTCATCCGAGGCGGGGCCATTGCCCAGCGCCACGGCAATATTGCGTTGCCATTTCTCATAACCGATGCGGCGGATCGCCGAGCCTTGCATATTTTTAAGAAAGGTCGCCGCATCCCAGTCGAATAACTCCAGCAGGGTCGCGGTATCGAGGCCATGGCGGGGAAGAAAATCCGCCTCCTGTGTGTTTTGAGCGAAGCGATTCCATGGGCAGAACAACTGGCAGTCATCACAACCGTAGATGCGATTGCCGAGCAGGGGACGCAGCTCAACCGGTATTGACCCGGCCAGTTCAATGGTCAGATAGGAGATACAGCGTCGCGCATCGAGTTGATAGGGGGCGATGATCGCCCGGGTCGGACAGACATCGATACACGTCTGGCAGGTGCCGCAGTGATTCTCCGTCGCGCTATCGATGGGCAAGGGCAGGTCGACATAGATATCGCCAAGAAAAAACCATGAACCGGCGTCGCGGTTTAACAGATTGGTGTGTTTGCCGATCCAGCCGAGACCGGCCTTTTCGGCAATGGCCTTTTCCATTACCGGGGCGCTATCGACAAACACCCGGTAACCGAAGGGACCGATGACCGCACTGATTTGCTCCGCCAGTTTTTGCAGGCGGTGACGCATCAGCTTGTGATAATCGCGGCCCAGGGCGTAGCGAGAGACAAAGGCGCGACCGGGTTCATTCAGTAAGTTTGCAGGCGGTGTGTCTTCCTGTGGGCGATAGTCCATGCGCACGCTGATGATACGTACGGTGTGGGGGTGCAGCTCCGCCGGGCGGGTGCGTTTGGTGCCGTGCTTGCCCATCCATTCCATGTCACCCTGATAACCGGCCGCCAGCCAGTCATGCAGTTGTCGTTCGGCCTTTGCGAGATCGGTATCGCTGACTCCCACCTGCTGAAAGCCCAGCGCTTTGCCCCACTGTTTGATCTCGGTGGTCAATTGTTGGAGTCTTTGCGGGGATAGTTCAGCGCGTGCATTGGGTGTCGGACACATACCCGCTATGATAGCGCTATGGGACAAACAAACACCAACCTCTATCGCGCCGCACAGGTCCGGGACATGGACCGCATGGCCATCCATGAGCGGGGCATCCCCGGTATCGAACTGATGGAGCGGGCCGGTGCCGCGGCCTTTAAGCTGTTGCAACAACAGTGGTCATCGGCCAAACGGCTTACGGTGTTTTGTGGCGGTGGCAATAATGGTGGCGACGGTTATGTGATCGCCCGGCTGGCCCGTGCGCAGGGTATGACGGTCAGCCTTTACCAACTCAGCGATCCCGACAAACTCAAGGGCGATGCCCTCATGGCGGCGCAGCGTCTGACCGAGACCGATATTACGCCGGTGTCCTGGCGATCCGGGTTGGCGATGGATGCCGATGTGATCGTCGATGCCTTGCTCGGCACCGGCCTGAGCGGTGAGGTGAGCGCCTACTACCGACAGGCCATCGAGGCCATCAATAGCAGTGGCGTACCGGTGCTGGCGGTGGATATCCCCTCCGGCCTGCACGCCGATACCGGCGCGGTGCTGGGTTCGGCCGTCATGGCCGAGCACACCATCAGCTTTATCGCCATGAAACAGGGGCTCTATAGCGGCGCGGCCGCCGATCATGTCGGTGAACTGCACTTTGCCGATTTAGATGTCCCACCCGAGGTGGTGCAACACTTCCCGCCGACCGCTGTCACCATCAATTACGCTACGTTGAAATCACAGCTAGTCCGCCGCGCCCGCGTGTCGCACAAGGGCGATTACGGTCA
>JAHEDB010000209.1 GCA_024641465.1 Chromatiales bacterium
CCTATTTTTCGATTTGAATTTATGGTTATATTGACGACAGCAGGGAGCAATCACTTAGATTCGCAGGGATAGATGAACCAAGTTCACCCAAGATCTTAAGATTCCCCTTCAATACCTATAATCTAACAATGGGGGATTACCATGACCGGACGATTTGCATTTCAGATAAAACAACTAGTTAATATTTTGCTTCTTGCCCTACTATTTGCATGTGGAGGCGGTGGGAATACACCTGCCCCTGAACCGGCACCTCCAGCTCCACCACCACCTACGGCTGTTTTTAAAGTCACGGTAATGGATAATGCTACGAATAGGAGCCCTGTTGCTGGTGTAACTGTTGCGATATATAACAATGATAATAAAACAATAAAATCATCAGTCCTGACGGGCAATGATGGCGTTGCAGATTTCGGACCACAGGCCAGCGATAGACTCACGGTCACGGTCGGTTATTTAAAGGCGGATAACTTGCGTGTTATTCGCACTATGATGGGTGTTGTCACGAAAGAGTATGAGTTGTTTACAAACGACAAAACAGTTTCGAATGGTTGCATTACTAAAGATGTCTCGATATCCGTTACTGGATTGCCTTCCGCCGGTACCAAAACGGTATTGGCTGATTTTGGATATAATGTCAGCAGGCCTTACGAGGATAGGTTCCCGTATTGGCAAGAAGACAAGGATAATTTATATATTGGATCTGCTGATGAGTCAGCGACTACGGTAAATAATGCAACACAAAGTGCTAAAGCTGTTTGCCCGGCACGTTATCCGGGGGGTATTGCCAGCGTCCTTGTCCGGTCCTTGGGCAATAACCAGGGAGTAGTAACTCGACTGGTCGATATAGATTTGAACGCGGAGTCGCCATCTGCGGTCGTTGATTTTAGCACCGGCGCAATGCAGGCAGCCAGTCTAAACTGGTCAACCAGCGGTTTTAATACGCTTCGCCTGCGGGCATATGCTGTGAGTGATTCTGCAGAATATGAGATCGCCCAGACTGGGGCTGACTATAACAGCGGTGGAGCGGCCAGCGGATCAGGCTGGAGGGTGTCCAGCAGTGTACCGGCAGAAAGTTATGTTATTGATGCTTATAGTGACACTACGTTGTCTACAGCACTTGTAGAATCAACGATCCATTCGGAAAATATCAAAGTGACTGATATGCACGAACGATGGACTAGAGAGGGTTACGCTGTAGTGCCGGATTCTGTCAATCTTGATTATTCAAATGTTGTCATCAGCGCGTTTACCTATACCCCGGCGCTGAAAAGCATGAGTTACAAGTCTTCTAGCAGTCCTTTGGCGAGCTACGTCAATTTCAAGATCCGAAAAGGTGCAAAAGTAGAGATAGGAGTGCAATGGGATATTATGGCGAATGTAGGGACAAAAGAGATCGTGTTAATGGATCTTCCCTCGCCGATGTCTGACTGGTTGTACACAACAGATCTGAATGACCTGGACAACATGAATCAGGCAAACGATCTTGACTATGGTGTGTCCGTGGTAAACCTGGATTCTGTATCGTCTTATGATGACTTCATAGCCAATTATATGCTGAGTGAGCGTATGCTGGAT
Organism: Chromatiales bacterium; assembly: GCA_024641465.1. Classification (GTDB taxonomy): domain Bacteria; phylum Pseudomonadota; class Gammaproteobacteria; order UBA6429; family Thiohalophilaceae; genus JAHEDB01. The sequence goes on from JAHEDB010000209.1 coordinate 1,576, forward strand.
AATGTCAATGCACAGCAAATATCATCGTATGCTGTTTATCTCTGGCGAGTACACTAAACGACAAGTATATCCTGATTTAAATCTGATGAGCATGAGCCCTGACTCTTAAAGAGTCAGGGTTTTTTTATGGGTACCTCTAAAAATCCACTGAAGCAGCGCTGGCTGCGTTGAAAACAAACTCAAAATGCTCATTTACTACATGTAAACTGCGCTTTTTCGCTTGTTTTCGCCTTGCCATCATCTGCTTAATTGAATTTTTAGAGGACCCTTATTTTACCCTCAACATCGCTGCCTTAAGATCCGAATCCGCCGGTTCATCCCCCAACCAAACCTTTAACAGGGCCTGATTAAAGTCCTCTCCAGGTACACTGCCTTTGGGTTGCTTATTGATAGTGACCTGGGTGCCGGTTGCGGGCAGGTAATCGAGCAGGATTTGATCACCCTTTTTGACGCTGCTGAACAGCTGGTTAAATTCAGCCAGCCGGGGTTTGAGGGCCTCTAGTTCTTTGCCTTTGAGATTATTTTCAAAACCTGCGGTCCAGCCATCGGTGAGTTTTTCCTTGCTGAGTTCATCATACAGGATGTGCATGAGTACCTGCTTTGGACCGGGCATGGCGATGGCCTGTTTTGCATCGGTGGTTTTTGTCGGCAGGTAGAGGGCGCCGACATAAATATCGAACACGAATTTGGTGCGGATGCCTGCGCCATTCAACTGGAGTTGTTGTCCGGCCAGGGTGTGCTGCTCGTCGAGACTGACACCGTTAACTTCCCTTGCCGCGACGTTCAGGCCGGTTAGCAGGATGATGGCCGGCAGCAGGATTTTGGCTATCTTGCGCATGATGTTCCTCCCTTTATAGTGTTGTTTTAAATAGCATAGCCGATCAAACTACCCGCTTGCCCTGGGATGTGTGTAGATCGGCGAAATTTAGTCTATGCTGTGACTTTTATGAGCCAATCAAGCTAGTTTTACTGCCAAAGCTCTATCCATTATTTTTTGTATGTATTAAGTTTGAAAAATTTTTGGTCGGCAACAACACCCGGTGAAATTAATCATCCAAGTCATTGTCCAACGGTTTCGTTAGCCCAGCTGAGTGTGGGACAATGCGCGTGTTAATGTAACTGCTTGATAATTCAGCTTGAGGGCAAATTGCAGGTTAAGAATGAGATCTTCTAAATTGTTACGCCAAATTCCGGTCCTTGTCTTTTCTTTACTATCCCTAATGAGTATGGTCACGGGCTGCTCCAGCGTCAGTACGGTAGCCAATGGCCTGACCGACGCGATTATGAACCAGGACGACCCGAAGACGGTCGAGGATGGTGGCCCGGCCTACCTGATCCTCATCGATGGTCTTATCCAGGGCGCCCCGGATAACGCCGGCCGCCTGCTGGCGGGGGCCAGGCTGTACGGCGCCTATACCTCGATGTTTGTCACAGACCAGGCGCGTTCAACCCGCATGATGAGTCGGGCGCGGGACTATAGCCGCCGGGCAATCTGCCAGGAGTACGGCGATTTTTGCAAGGTCATCGACAGCCCGTTTGAGGTATTCAACGCCGCACTGAAGAAAGATTTTACCGATGACGACGATGTGCCCATGTTGCATACCTTCGCGGTGATCTGGGCCGGTTATATCAAGGCCAACAAGAGCGACTGGAATGCCGTGGCGGACCTGGCCAAGGTCAAGGCCTGTGTGCAACGGACTATCGAACTGGATGAAAAGTTTGATAATGGCAGCGCCCACCTTTATATGGGTCTGTTGACGACCCTGCTGCCCAAGGCGCTGGGTGGCGACCCGGATGCAGCGAAAAAATCCTTCGAACGGGCGATCGAGTTGTCGCATGGTCGCAACCTGATGATTAAGGTGCATTTCGCCGAACGTTATGCCCGCCTGGTGTTTGACAAGGAGCTGCATGATCGTTTGTTGAATGATGTCATCAATGCTGACACCCATGCTCACCGCCTGACCTTAATCAATACACTGGCCCAGATCAAAGCCAAAGAATTGTTAGCAAGTGGTAAAGAATATTTTTAGGAACAGTCAAAAATGAAAATGAACAAGATCAAAATTATCTCTCTGTGTTTGTTACTCGCCGCCACCTTGCCGGCACACGCGGCGGTATACAAGATTGCCACCCTTGCCCCTGATGGCACGCAGTGGATGCAACTGATGCGTGATGCTGCGGACCGTATCGAGAAACAGACCAACAATCGGGTCAGTCTGAAATTTTATCCCGGTGGGATCATGGGCAATGAAAACAGTGTGATGCGCAAGATGACCATCGGCCAGTTGCACGGTGCGGCCCTGACCAGTTCTGCCCTCAAGCGTATTCATAAAGACAACTATATCTACAGCCTGCCGCTGACATATAAAACCTATGAAGAAATGACCTATGTCCGCTCCAAGCTGGATGAAGAGATGATTGCCAGGCTCAAGAAAGAAGGTTATATCGCCTTTCGTATCGCCGGTGACGGTTTTTCTTATATCTTGTCAAAAGAGCGTGTTAGCGGCGTTAATGATCTGAAACAACAGAAGGTCTGGATCCCACCAGATGACATCATGGCCCAGACCATGCTGGAAACCGCCGGTGTATCACCGGTGTCCCTGCCCTTGACCGATGTACTGACCGGTCTGCAAACCGGTCTGATCACCACCGTCGGCGCACCGCCCAGCTTTGCCATCGCCCTGCAATGGCATACCAAGGTCAAGTACCTGGTCGATGTACCGCTGTTCTTCAGTTATGGTGCGTTTGTCTTTTCCGACAAGGCCTACAAAAAGATGAGCAAGCCGGATCAGGCCGTGGTGAGCAAGGAATTGTCTGAGACCTTTGAAAAACTCGGCAAGATCAACTGGGAGAACAACAAAAAGGCCAAGCTTGCCCTGCAAAGCCAGGGTATAGAGATGGTCAAGCCGGATGCGAAGGAAATGGTCGGCCTCAACAAGCTGGCCAAAGATGTGGTGGCCAAGCTGATTAAAGAGGGCACCCTCAAACAAAGCGAAGTCGACAAGGTCTATGCGTTGTTAAAGACCTTTCGCAAGAAATAACGGTTTGTGAAAGCGAATACGCCACTGCGAGTAACAAGGATATGAATAACCAGGATAATAAGATTCTGCGGGTCATAGCGCGCATCGAAGACGGCATGCTGGTGTTTATGCTGGCGGCGATGATTATCCTGGCGGGGTTGCAGATCATCATGCGCAATGTGTTTCAGGCCGGATTTACCGAAACCGATGCATTTTTGCGTGTGCTGGTGCTGTGGGTCGGGATGATCGGCGCCATCGTTGCGACGCGTGAGCGCAGGCATATTTCTATCGATGTCCTGACCCGCTACCTTTCTGAGCGCCATCGCCAGTACGTCGAAATTATTAT
>JAHEDB010000210.1 GCA_024641465.1 Chromatiales bacterium
ACCTGTTGGATGAAGTTGACTTGTGATCAAGAGACAGCCTCTGGGGGGACGGCATGGGGTGGGGGGATCGAATTTCAGCTGTTTTACTGTCATTTATCACCACCCCCTAGCCCCCTCCTGCAAGGAGGGGGAGTGTTACCTCACCACGTTTTTTCCTCAGAAATCCCCCAGCCCCCTCCTGCGAGGAGGGGGAATGCTTGCTCAGGCGGCATGTGTGATTTGTGCTCTAAATTCGAGATTTTACCTATAGTTGAGATTTGTGTATAAAAGACAGCCCTGTGGGAGAGGGAGTTAACGGGACAGCAGTGGTTTTTCATCCATTCATTCGGCGCAATAAAATTTCGCCCCGCATTGAAATGCCGTTAAGAAAAAAGCATCCGGTTTATCTTGCAGTGTAACCGGCAGGTGACGCCAGTGTGTGATGGCTCAGTTCGGTGTTGCTTTGGTGCGTGGGACGCACCCTACATCGCTATCCCTTCAAACCCCACCACCAGAAAATCAATCAGCACTCGTATCCGCTGTGGCAGATAACGCTGTTGGGGATAGATGGCATAGATGTCTCGCACCGGTAAGGCATAGTTGGTGAGGATGGGTACGAGCTTACCCTGTCGGATCGCTTCGTTGCCGATGAAGCTCGGTGTCATGACGATGCCCAGCCCATCGATGGCGGCCTTGAGCAGCACATCGCCATTGTTGGCGCGCATGCGATCATTGATGCGGATCGCCAGGTCACTGCCGTCATCATTCACAAAATGCCAGTAAGGTGAGTCGGCATAGCTGTAACCAAGACCGGTATGCCGCTCCAGATCTTGCGGGTGCTGCGGCTCACCGTAGCGGGCCAGATAAGCGGGGCTGGCGACCAGCAGGAGTTGCGCGCTGGCCAGGCGGCGCGCCACCAGGCTGGAGTCGGGCAGGTGTCCGATGCGAATGGCGAGGTCGACGTCCTCTTCCATAAAATTCAGGGTGCGGTCATTCAGGTCCAGTTCGAGTTTGACCTCCGGGTGTTGTTGCAGGAAGGCATTCAATAGCGGTGACAGGTGGGTGAGGCCAAAACTGAGTGGTGCGGCGATGCGCACGGTGCCGCTGAGGGCGATATCACCACTGCTGATGGCCAGCTCGGCTTCTTCCATGTCGGCAAGGATGGTCTGGCACCTTTCGTAGTATTGACGACCGCTTTCGGTGAGGTTGAGTCGCCGGGTGGTGCGGGTGAGTAATTGCACACCCAGGCGGGTTTCCAGGTCGGCCAGGCGGCGACTGACCGCCGACCTGGCGATATTCAGGCGCTCGGCCGCCGCGCTCAGGCTGCCCGCCTTCACCACCCTGATAAAGGTATGCATCTCTTCAAATCGGTCCATTGTTCACCATTAAAGAACAGTTATTTCTTTATTATGCTATTTATTCTTTGAAATGCAACGATAAACTAGATCCATCATCGAGGCAGGGATGAAAACAAAAATATGACCGCACCGATGACCACAGGCTCGCACCACATCGGGCTGACCGTTGCAAAGCTGGAACAAAGCGCGGCGTTTTTTATTGAGCCGCTGGGCCCGGGACCGGCCCGGCACATGATCTGTTATGAGCCGAGCGGTATTCGGGTCGAGTTCATCTGGCCGGGTAACTAAAACAGAATTGAAACCTAAAGGAGACACCATGCGCTGGCGCACCACACACGACCATTGGGGATGGCTCTCCATTCTCATTCACTGGCTGACGGCACTGACCGTGTTCGGCCTGTTTGGCCTCGGGCTGTGGATGACCAGTCTGGATTATTACGATAGCTGGCGTAAAGCGGGACCGGACCTGCACAAGAGTATCGGCGTATTGCTGTTTTGCCTGACCGTGTTGCGCCTCGTCTGGCGTCGCGTCGAGGGCAAACCGGCGCCGCTTGCCAGCCATACCGGTAGAGAACAGGCCCTCGCCCATCGGGTGCACAGGCTACTCTATATAATGTTGTTTACCGTGATGGTCTTTGGCTATCTCATCTCCACCGCCGATGGCCGCGCCATTGAGGTGTTTGGCTGGTTTAGTATCCCCGCCACCATCCACGGCATCGACAAACAGGAGGACATCGCCGGGGTGATCCACCTGACACTGGCGATCGTGTTGATCAGCCTGGTGGCGCTGCACGCCCTGGCCGCCATCAAGCACCATTTTTTTGACAAGGACCGCACATTACTACGCATGTTCGGCCGATAACCCTGCAACAACAATACGAGGAAACCACCATGAACAAGACTTTTATCAGTACCACTCTGCTGGCGATGTCGTTGATAACGATGTCGGCACAGGCGGCCGATTATGACATCGACGACAAGGGCGCCCACGCGATCATCCAGTTCAAGATCAAACACCTTGGCATCAGCTGGCTGGTCGGCCGCTTCAACAAGTTTGATGGCCAGTTCAGCTATGATGAGAAGAAACCCGACGCCTCCAAGGTGGCGGTCAATATCGACGCCGGCAGCATCGACAGCAACCATGCCGAACGCGACAAACACCTGCGCAGCAAGGATTTCCTGGATACCGGCAAGTTCCCCACCGCCAAGTTTGTCAGTACCTCATACAAACAACACGGTAAGGACAAGGCGGAACTGAAGGGTAATCTGACCCTGCACGGCGTCACCAAACCCGTCACCATCCAGGTCACGCACACCGGTCAGGGCAATGACCCCTGGGGTGGATACCGCGCCGGTTTTGAAGGGACCACCACACTGACGCTGGCCGACTTCGGTATCAATTACAATCTCGGTCCGGCCTCGCGCACGGTGGAGATGTATCTGTCGGTGGAAGGGATTCGCAAGAAATAATTTAGCCGGTATTGGCAAACCAGAAAAAGGCGTGCAGCGGCATCACCGCTTCACGCCTTATCTATTTGGTGAGGCATGCTAGAACTTCACATCAACGGCCAGGGTAAAGATCGACACCTCTTTTTCGTGAGGCACCTCGGCGAAATGACCGGCCGGGTTATGTGCAGGGTCTGAATCGACACGCTCAGTCGGTTCAATAAGTTTGTACTCCAGCTTGATAGAGGCGAAGTGGCTGGCCTCATATTTCAAGCCATAGGCAATCGATTTCTGAGCGAGTTTATTATCGGCCTCAAATTCCGCCGCCGTGTAATGCGCCAGCAGTTTGCCCAGGCGAATACCCAGGGTGTAATAAAATGCCTGCGTATTGACCTCGTCCACATCCGCGACACCCCCCTCGACATATTCCGCCATGCCGATGACATATTTGGCATCGAAGTTTAAACCGGCTGATTTGACGTACTGTATTTTATTATCGAGGGCGGCTTCCCGCTCGGTGCCCGTTCCCAACAACAGGGTGCTTTGGTTATAGGCGGCGCGCAGCTTGAATACGTCGTCACCGACGCTCATCACCGCCCCCGTCATGTTACTCATCTGGTCTTTGCCGGCCGTTGCCCCGCCGCCATACATCCCGAATAAAAACTCGAATGTTTTAATTCTTTTGACATAGTTAAACTTCACACCGGAAAAGCTCGTGTAAGACAGGGCGGGCCCCAGCACATTGACCCGATACACCTCTTCCGGTGGTCTGACCCAGGGATAACTGACCCCCTCGTCATAGTGATCCGATACGATCAGGTTTGGATACGGCATCTTGCCGAGGTTAAAGGAGGCCTCTTCATAGGCCCGAAAGTTAATAAAGGCATTATCGACGGTCACGGCATAATCGTTCTCCGCGCCCGAGCCAAACAGCACGCCGGTAGCCGACCAGCGGTGATCTATCTCCCTGGCAAAGGACAAACCAAAATGGGTATCGTTGTAGTTACCCTCACGATCAATTTGTTCCATGTATTTGGTTTCTGAATTACTGACCGAACCACCGGCACGCATAAAACCTTCCACTTCGGTTTTTCCGGTCGCGTTTTTTTCAACCGGTATTTTTTCTGCCGCAACCGCATTCAATACAGACCCCGATAAGAGCAGGATACCCGCAATGAGTCTGTATGTAGTTCGATCTAAAAAACCCTTGTTACCATGCATGAAACAACCCTGCTGCAATAAATTGATGATTTATATTCCTGATCTATTGCGTCTCTTTACGGTAAATTCTTTAATCCTTTCATTTATACAGGACGGCGGGGCTGGATAAATATGCACTTTGCCAGGGGGATTATTCACGGACGATTACCTGTGGCGGGACACGCCAACAGATGCAGAATAAAAAACGCGAGACAGCAGGCTGCCTCGCGTTCGTATTTTCCCGGAGGGTGGGGAGACTATTGCGGTGTTGACATCCCTGATGGGGCGGCGGGTGTCGCCGGCTCGGCCGCCTGTTGTGCCGATGCGGTTTCATAGCTGAAGGTCTTGGTCGAGATCACATCGCCTGCGCCGTTGACCACCGAGACCTTCCAGTCACCTGCCCAGCCAGGCACAAAGGTCTTGCTCGACCAGACGCGCCAGCGCGGACCCTTGACGTTAAACTCGACCTCGGCCATTACCTTGCCGTCATGTTCCCAGCGATGCTTGGCGGTCTGGCCGGACATGTCGCGCAGCTCGGTGAAAAAGTACAGCTGGTTTTGATCGCTGCCGACCGTTTGCAGATTATTGCTCGGCTCGCGGTTTTCCACCGCGGTGGTGATGGCTGAGCGCACCACGCTACCGATAGAGAAGCCGGCCTGTTCCACCATCGGCTCGGCGGCCGTGGTCTTCGCGGCCGGGGCCGGTTTGATTGCCGCAGACGGGCTACCGGTCACGGGGTTAGTGTTTGTCGTGCCGGTTTGGGCGGCCGCGGCCGGGGCCACTTTCGAGTCGACGGTGGGTTGTGCGGCCTGGGCGGAGACACTCGCTGCAAACAGCATTACCAGTAATCCATGTTGTAGTTTCATATACTTGCTCCCGATATTAATCATTATTGAACACACACGAGGAGTCATAGCATACCAGTCAGAAAAAAAAT
>JAHEDB010000211.1 GCA_024641465.1 Chromatiales bacterium
ATCGATCATGATCGCCCTCGCGCCATCCAGTACATGGGTCAGCGGGAACAGCAACGCCGCCTTTTGTAACAACGGGTGGATCCCCTCGGTGGAAAACCACACCCCGGACAGAAACATCATCGGCCAGCTGACCATGTTTAACAACCCCCCGGCCAGCTCCTCGCTGTTGACCCGCGCCGCGATCATCAGACTGAGGCTGATCAGGCTGATGGCGCCGAGCAGAAAGATCAGAAACAGATCGATATAGGAACCGTGCATGGTGAAGTGTACAAAATAATTTGTGCCGGTAAATACGATTATCACGATCATCATGATCAGCCAGGTGCGAGAGATCACCTGCGCCGCGAGGAATTCAAAGGCCGTCAGGGGGGTCGCCTTGAGGCGTTTGAGGACGCCGTTTTTACGGTAACGGACGATGGTATAGCCGATGCCGAACAGGGCGCTGAACATCATGTTCATCGCCAGCACGCCGGGCAACAGCCAGTCGATGTAGCGCACCTCGCGACCGGAGACCGTGGCCTTTTCCAGTGCGCCGGTAGTATTGCCGGTACCACGCAGGACGCGTTCCAGGATATAGCCCTTGGGTGAGGTCTCATTGACCCAGAATTTGTGTTGCCCGGGGGCAAGCAACATATCGAGTTGATGGCGATCGACCTTGGTGATCGCCGCGTCCAGATCGCTTACCGGGATGAACTGAATATACTCCGTCTTAAAAAATGCCAGTTCCGTTGCGGCGTTTTTATCCGGATAAACTCCAACCTTGTACAGGTGTGCCGGGCCGCCGCCAAAGCCAAAGGCAAATCCCGCAACGATGAGGATCGGGAATAAAAAATTCCACGCCAATGCGGAACGGTCGCGGATGAATTCCATATTGCGGGCCCGCAGGATGGCCCATAGGCGTCGCCAGTTCAATGCCGCAGCTCCTTGCCGGTGATCTCCAGAAACAGGTCGTCGAGGGTACGATTGCGGATTTGCAGGCGGCGCAGGTTGATACCCTGTTGCATAAGTTGCTCGATGGTCGTGTTGACATCGTGACTGAGGATCTCGGCCAAGCCCTGGTGTTGGGTAATAGCAAACGGTAATACGCTGGTGTCGGCAGGCAATTCTTCGACGGGAATTTGCAGCACCACATCACTGAAGTGCGCCGCCAGTAGTTGTTTGGGTGTGCCCTCGGCGATGATCCGGCCATGGTCCATGATCACGATGGTGTCGCACAGCGAATAGGCCTCTTCCATATAGTGGGTGGTGAGGATCACCGTCTTGCCCTGCGCCTTGATGCGGTTGATCAGTTCCCAGAAATTGTGCCGCGATTGCGGGTCCAGACCAGTGGTAGGTTCGTCGAGGAACAAAATCGCGGGGTCGTTGATCAGGGCGACGGCCAACAATAATCTTTGCCGTTGACCGCCGGACAACTGGCGGGTGTCGCGGTCCAGAAACTCCTGTAATACACAGGTCTCCACCACCTCATCCAACGACAGGCTCACCGGATAGAGTTGCCGAAACAGGTGCAGGGTTTCACGCACGGTAATAAATTCCTGCAACGAGGTCGATTGAAACATGATCCCCGCCTCCTGTTTAAAGCGGCTGCTCATCGGCTCGCCCTTATACAGGATTTCACCACGGGTAGGCGACTTGATGCCTTCGATGATCTCAATCGTGGTGGTCTTGCCCGCGCCGTTCGGCCCCAACAGACCAAAGCAGGTACCGGCCTCGACCTGGAAACTCACACCATTGACGGCCTGCACATTTTTGAAGTGTTTGACAAGATCGGTGACTTGCAGAATGGGGGACATATATCTCGGTCTACCACATCAGATCATCCGGCACCTTGAAGTCGGCATATTCGTCATCCTCGTCACTGCCCGGGGACGAATCGTTAATCAACACAATAAAGCTCGCATCGCGTTGCCTGATCTTGTCGGCCACGGCCTTGGGTACGATCTCGTAACGCCCATCCACCCGCGCGATGGCCAGCCGGCCATTGATGATCTGCTTGCGCACCTCATCGCTGACGTAAACAGTCTTGATCTTGTTGTCATCGGCAAAATTATAGGCGGTCTCACCCTCACCCGAGGCGAGTCGATTCATCTCCACCAGTTGCTTGATCTGCGCAACGACAGCCTTCTTATTCTCTTCCTCGACCTTGAGGCGATTCAGTTCCCGGTCCCGCTCAGCCTTCAGCTTTTCCGCCTGCGCGATCTCACGCTTACGCAACTCCGCATCGGTCACGGCATTTTTCGCCTGCTGTTTGGCCTGCTTGTGCTTCGACTTGTTGGCCTTGTTGACCTTGTCCTTGGTCACCACACCGGCCTTGAGTAACTGGTCCTGAAAGGGGTTTGCCATGGTCTTTCTCCCGCGCTTTATATCATCCAGCATTTAACAGATTGATTTTAATGAACATCGTCTGGCGCTATGGCCTGTCGATGAGACGAGCATAATAGCAGATTAAACCACCCGGACCGACATTTGGCATTCCTCCAAGAAACAGGTTCCAGCAAGCCACTAAAATAATGTCAGCTGACCGTCCGCTACCGGCGGGATAAACAAGTCACTGCGCAGCGGCGGTGAGCCCGGGAAGGCCAGTCGCTGGCGGGCCAGCTTGAAGCGCCGGGAAATCAGTTCAGCAAATATCCCACTGCCGCGCATCCGCTTGCCGAAGCTGGCGTCATAGGTCTTGCCGCCGCGCAGGTCGCGGATCCGATTCATGATGTGTTCCGCCTTCAAGGGTTCGTGGCGGGCCAACCAGTCCATAAACATCGCATCGAGTTCATGCGGCAGGCGCAGGATCACATAACCCGCCGCCACCGCCCCGGCCTCACGCACCGCGGCGAGCATGGTTTCGATCTCGCTGTCGTTTAATACCGGGATGATCGGTGCAATCAACACGCTGACCGGGATACCAGCCTCGGTTAATCGTTTGATGATTTCCAGCCGCCGCGGCGGCGCGGCGGCGCGCGGTTCCATGCGTCGACTGAGATCCCGATCCAGGGTCGTCACTGACACGGAAACCTCGACCAGTTGTTGACGCGCCGCCTCAGCCAGCAAATCGATATCCCGTTCGATCAGGGCCGACTTGGTAACAATAAACAGCGGGTGTTTATGTTCCACCAGGACTTCCAGAATCTGCCGCGTCAGGCCAAGCTGGCGCTCCACTGGTTGATACGCGTCGGTGTTGATCCCCAGTGAAATTGGCGCCGGGGTGTAGTTTTTATGCGCCAACTCCTTTTTCAACAACAGCGGCGCATCCGGTTTGTAAAACAACTTCGTTTCAAAATCGATCCCCGGCGACAGGTCCAGCCAGGCATGGGTCGGCCGGGCAAAGCAATACACACAACCGTGCTCACAACCTTTATAAGGGTTGATAGACCGGTCAAAGGGTACATCCGGTGACTGGTTATAGGTGATGATCTTCTTCGCGCTGTCGATGAGTAACTGAGTCGGTATTTTTTCCGGCTGTTCATCCTGGTACCAGCCATCATCAATAGCCTCGCGTTGAGTAACGCTGTAGCGGTTATCGGGGCTGAGGGTCGCGCCGCGGCCTTTGAGGTAGTGGGAGTTTGACATCGCGTGATGTTAGCAAACTGGCTGCCGGTGCCAAACACTATTTTCAGATGCAGTATGCAATTCACAGCAGGCATAGCACTCGGCCAAATTCATGGGCTTAGCGATACAGTCATCTTGCCAAGGCCGGTATAGTCAATGGTAAATTCACTATTAGGTTTAACTTCATGCACACCGGCAAATGAGCCGGTGATCACCACTTGTCCGGCCTGGATACCGATACCTCCCTCACGCAGAAAATTGGCCAGCCACAACACCGGCAGGATGGGGCCATTATTTGGGTGTCTCCCCTTGAAGGGTTTCGACTCGCCCTGGGTCAGGACAAAATCGATCTCGGCTGCGGCTATCGCCTTCTCAAGGGGAATCTCCGGTCCAAGATACACCCCCTGGTTAAACAGACAATCCGCCAGGTTCTCCAGATAAGTAACTTCTTCCGTACCGCTATAGCGGTTTTCGATCAACTCCAGCGCCATGTGCGTCGCCCCGATCGCCTCTTTAATCTCGGCATCGCTATAGGCCGCGGCGCGCGGCGGCAGGTCAGCCTTAAAACGAAAGGCGATCTCCGGTTCGATACGACAGATGCCTCTTTCGAGGCGGATCGGGCAGGGCGAATGTTTGTGAATGGTTTTGGCGAATATCGGCCCGATGTTGAGTTTGTCTCCGACCGGCAGTACTGTTTTCCAACCGCCGACGTTATCACCGATCAGTTGCATGGTGACTTTTTGAATGGCCAGCGCATCTTCGTAACTAACCGGGCGCAACTCGGTTGGCAGTCGGTCTCTGCAAGTGGGTTTGTTGCGGCGGTCGATAAGAAACTGGGCGGCGGCGGTAATTCGTAGTTGTTCCATACAATATCCTGTTATTTAACATTAAGTGTCAGGAGTGAATTGCTTACCACATCGAATCATCCGGCATATTGAAATCGGCATCTTCCTCACTCACCTGAGCAGATGTAGTACACACCATCACAAAGAGTGAATCGCTAACGCGCTGGCTGTTCTAAGTCCGTTCTCGGGCTTAAGATTCAGGCATCGTGCCAGCGATTCCATTAAACAGTTCAAAGCTATTCCCAACCAGATTGCCGCGGCCCAAAAAACGGGCCTCGCAATGACGAGCTACTAATTACTCCGGATCGCGCTGCTCCTGTGCATCCATGCACCCGCAGCATTAGTATATCCCTATACGTCATATCCCAGATTCGGCACCTGCGTTAAGAGATGATAAGGCACATCGTTTTCACTCACCCTGAGACAAACAACACCCTGCTTCATTAAATATGTTTTTGGAATGGCTAACCGTCTGCGCCTTTTTCAAAACATACGGCGCAATTGGATTGCGCCCTACTATTCAGG